>NZ_JBMVFV010000016.1:0-87149 GCF_049538395.1 Micromonospora sp. AB353
CGGTTGGGGCACGGTCGAGCAGATCACCGACCCCGAGTACTCCACCACCGCCTTCCTCAAGGGCCTCAAGCAGGTCGACGGCTGGCGCGACATGCCCCTGACCAAGGCCGCCCAGACCGTCCAGGTGTCCGCTTACCCGGACCACTACGCCCAGTGGGAGCAGCAGGCCGCCGACCTGGTGGCCGAGCACTGGAACAGCTGACCCGGCGGTGACCGGGGTCACGACGAACGAGCGGAAGAACCGTGACCCCGGTACCGTTGTGCAGAGCGTCGGTGTGTCCAGTGTCCCCGGGCCTCACCTAAATTGCCTTCGCGGAATACCGTTCGGCTGGAGCCGCGTCGCGCCACTCGCCGAGAGGCGACATGCACACCGACGCCCAGAGCCGCCCCGGCCATCCGGCCGGGGCGGCTCTGTCTGTGGGCTCGAGTCGCACGCCCCGGACCGCTGGCCTAGGGTTACAGGCAGAGGTGAGCCGTTCTCGACGGAGAGGGGGTGCGCGGATGGGTTTCAAGACGTTCATCCAGGGGTGGCCGGTCTACCGGCAACTCACCGGCACCGACCCGCTCGGTCGCGGCGCCGCCGCCCAGTCGGCCCGCTCCGCGGAGCTCACCCCCCGCACCGAGACCGCCGACGGCATGGCCCGCTCGGTCTGCCCGTACTGCGCGGTCGGCTGCGGGCAGCGCGTCTTCCACTCCGGCGGCAAGGTCACCCAGATCGAGGGCGACCCGGACAGCCCGATCTCGCGCGGCCGGCTCTGCCCGAAGGGCTCGGCCAGCAAGAGCCTGGTGACCAGCCCGCTGCGCCAGACCACTGTCCGCTACCGCCGGCCGTACGCGACCGAGTGGGAAGACCTCGACCTCGACGTCGCGCTCGACATGATCGCCGACCGGATCCTCGCCGCCCGCGCGGAGACCTGGGAGGACGTCGACGACGAGGGCCGCCCGCTGAACCGGACGCTGGGCATCTCCAGCCTCGGCGGCGCGACGCTGGACAACGAGGAGAACTACCTCATCAAGAAGCTGTTCACCGCGATGGGGGCACTCCAGATCGAGAACCAGGCCCGTATTTGACACTCCGCCACCGTCCCCGGTCTGGGGACCAGCTTCGGTCGCGGCGGCGCCACGGACTTCCAGCAGGATCTCGCCAACGCTGACGTCATCGTCATTCAGGGCTCGAACATGGCCGAGGCCCACCCGGTGGGCTTCCAGTGGGTGATGGAGGCGAAGAAGCGCGGCGCGAAGGTCTTCCACGTCGACCCGCGGTTCACGCGTACCAGCGCGCTCGCCGACACGTACCTGCCGATCCGTGCGGGCACTGACATCGCGCTGCTCGGCGGGGTGGTGCGTTACATCCTGGAGAACGAGCTGGACTTCCGGGAGTACGTGCTGGCGTACACCAACGCGGCGAACATCGTCAGCGAGCGGTTCGCCGACACCGAGGACCTGGACGGCCTGTTCTCCGGCTACAACCCGGACACCGGCTCGTACGACCACGCCAGCTGGCAGTACGAGGGCCACGAGGGCGACGCCAAGGTCCGGGGCACCGGCAAGGAACGCGACTCGGCCTCCGGGCTGGAGCACGAGTCACACGGCGAGCCGGTGCCGGCGCAGGCCCCGCGGGACGAGACGTTGCAGCACCCGCGTTGCGTCTACCAGATCCTGAAGCGGCACTTCGCCCGCTACACCCCGGAGATGGTGGCCCGGGTGTGCGGCATCCCGGAGGAGAAGTTCCTCGAGCTGGCGCGCGCCTGGACGGAGAACTCGGGCCGGGACCGCACCGGCGCGCTCGTCTACTCCGTGGGCTGGACGCAGCACAGCGTCGGCGTGCAGTACATCCGGACCGGCTCGATCATCCAGACGCTGCTGGGCAACATGGGCCGACCGGGCGGCGGCATCCTGGCGCTGCGCGGGCACGCCAGCATCCAGGGCTCCACCGACATCCCGACGCTGTTCAACCTGCTGCCCGGGTACCTGCCGATGCCGCACCACGCCGACCACGCGACGTTCGACGATTGGGTGAACAGCATCCGGCACCCGGGCCAGAAGGGCTTCTGGGGCGACTCGCGGGCCTTCGCGGCGAGCCTGCTCAAGGCGTACTGGGGTGACGCGGCGACACCGGAGAACGACTTCTGCTACGGCTACATGCCCCGGATGACCGGCGACCACGGCACGTACCAGCAGGTCCTGAACATGATCGACGGCAAGGTGAAGGGCTACTTCCTGCTCGGCCAGAACCCGGCGGTCGGCTCCGCGCACGGCCGGGCCCAGCGCCTCGGCATGGCCAACCTGGACTGGCTCGTGGTCCGCGACCTGTTCATGATCGAGAGCGCCACGTTCTGGAAGAACGGCCCGGAGGTCGCCACCGGTGAGATCGTGCCCGAGGAGTGCCGCACCGAGGTGTTCTTCCTGCCGGCGGCCTCGCACGTGGAGAAGGAGGGCACCTTCACCCAGACGCAGCGGCTGCTGCAGTGGCGGGAGAAGGCCGTCGACCCGCCGGGCGACGCCCGCTCCGAGCTGTGGTTCTTCTACCACCTCGGCCGGGTGCTGCGGGACAAGCTGGCCGGCTCCACCGAGCGCCGCGACCGCGCGCTGCTGGACCTGGCCTGGGACTATCCCACGCACGGTCCGCACGCGGAGCCGAGCGCCGAGGCGGTGCTCAGGGAGATCAACGGGTACGAGGTGGCGACCGGCCGCCCGCTCAGCGCCTTCGGCGAGGCCCGCGACGACGGCTCGACGGCGATCGGCTGCTGGATCTACTCCGGCGTCTACGCCGACGGGGTGAACCAGGCGGCCCGCCGCCGGTCCCGCCACGAGCAGGACTGGGTGGCCGCCGAGTGGGGCTGGGCGTGGCCGGCGAACCGCCGCACGCTCTACAACCGCGCCTCCGCCGACCCGGAGGGCCGGCCGTGGAGCGAGCGCAAGAAGTACGTCTGGTGGGATCCGGACGCCGGCGAGTGGACCGGGTACGACGTGCCGGACTTCGAGAAGACGAAGCCGCCGTCGTACCGGCCGCCGGACGGCGCCTCCGGCCCGGCCGCGCTCGCCGGTGACGACCCGTTCGTCATGCAGGGCGACGGCAAGGCGTGGCTGTACGCGCCGAGCGGCGTGCTGGACGGCCCGCTGCCGACGCACTACGAGCCGGCCGAGTCGCCGATGCGTAACCCGCTCTACGGTCAGCAGGCCAACCCGACCCGCAAGATCTACGAGCACCCGATCAACCGGATGAACCCGAGTCCGCCGGAGCCGCACAGCCAGGTCTTCCCGTACGTGTTCACGGTCAGCCGCCTCACCGAGCACCACACGGCCGGTGGGATGAGCCGTACCGTGCCGCGCCTGGCCGAGCTGCAACCGGAGATGTTCGTCGAGGTGTCCCCGGAACTGGCCGGCGAGATCGGGCTGGCGCACCTGGGCTGGGCGCACCTGATCAGCGGCCGCGCGGTGATCGAGGCGCGGGTGCTGGTCACCGACCGGCTCACCCCGCTGCGGGTGGACGGCCGGATCATCCACCAGGTCTGGCTGCCGTACCACTTCGGCACCGAGGGTCTGGTCACCGGCGACTCGGCCAACGACCTGTTCGGCATCACGCTGGACCCGAACGTCCTCATCCAGGAGAGCAAGGTCGGCACCTGCGACATCCGGCCCGGGCGGCGGCCCACCGGCCCGCCGCTGCTCGACCTGGTCGGCGACTACCAGCGGCGGGCCGGGATGACGCCGGACCGCAAGGTGCCGGTGGTGACCACCGACGCCGCAGGCGGGGACGACGCCGCCGGGAGCACCGACGAGCAGTCGGCCGCCGCGCACCAGGACGGGGATCGGGATGCCTGACGCCAACAGCCTGTACGGCCCGCTCGACCCGGCCCCGGACGCGGGCTGGGTCTCCGCGCCGCCCCGGATGGGCTTCTTCACCGACACCAGCGTGTGCATCGGCTGCAAGGCGTGCGAGGTGGCCTGCAAGGAGTGGAACGGCGTCCCCGACTCGGGTTTCGACCTGCTCGGCATGTCGTACGACAACACCGGCGCGCTCACTGCTAACTCGTGGCGGCACGTCGCGTTCATCGAGCAGCCCCGCCCGGCCGGGCACCGCACGCCGCCGTTCGCCGGCGACCCGACCGGCCCGGCGATCAGCCCGGCGTCGGCGGCGGCCGGCGCGGTCACGGCCCCCGACACGGGTACGAATCCCGGCCTGCCGCCGGGGCAGCCGGAGGCGGCGGCGCGGATGGCGGGCGGTCCGGAGTTCCTCGGCATGCCCGGCACCCAGCCGCCCGGGCGGGACACCGGCCCGGAGAGCCGCACCGACTTCCGCTGGCTGATGATGTCCGACGTGTGCAAGCACTGCACGCACGCGGCCTGCCTGGACGTGTGCCCGACCGGTTCGCTGTTCCGCACCGAGTTCGGCACCGTCGTGGTGCAGGAGGACATCTGCAACGGCTGCGGCTACTGCATCTCCGCCTGCCCGTACGGCGTGATCGACCAGCGGAAGGGCGACGGCCGGGCGTGGAAGTGCACGCTGTGCTACGACCGGATCGGCGCGGGCATGACGCCCGCCTGCGCGCAGGCGTGCCCGACCGAGTCGATCCAGTACGGCCCGCTCGACGAACTGCGGGAACGGGCCGCCAAGCGGGTCACCGCGCTGCACGAGCGCGGTGTGCCGGAGGCACGCCTGTACGGCCACGACCCGACCGACGGCGTCGGCGGCGACGGCGCGTTCTTCCTGCTGCTGGACGAGCCCGAGGTGTACGGGCTGCCGCCGGACCCGGTGGTCACCACCCGGGACCTGCCGAAGATGTGGAAGCGGGCCGGGTACGCCGCCCTGGCCATGGCGGCGGCTGCCGTCGCCGCGTTCGTCGGAGGATCGTCGTGAGCCCGGACCGCCCGGTCGGTGACCTGTTCCGCCGCTTCCGCGAGCGCCTGTCCGCCGAACCGGAGAACGGTGGCGCCGCCGCACGGGAGAACGGCAGCCGGGCCACCGCCGCCGGTCCCGGTGTGGGCCGCACCGACGCGGGCTCCCGCGACGCCGGCCTGGCCCCGCACCCGCCCCGCGACGCGGAACCACGCCGACGCCGCGGCAGGGGCGGCAGGGGCGGCGGGGAGCAGCTCAACGTCCCGCCGGCCGAGTTCACCTCCTACTACGGCCGGCCCATCCTCAAGCCGCCGGTGTGGCGGTGGGACATCGCCGCGTACCTGTTCACCGGTGGTCTCGCCGCCGGTTCGTCGCTGCTGGCGGCTGGCGGGCAGCTCACCGGCCGCCCGGCGCTGCGCCGCGCCGGCCGGGTCACCGCGCTCGCGGCGGTGGGCGCGAGCACGTACTTCCTGGTGAACGACCTGGGCCGGCCGTCCCGGTTCCACCACATGCTGCGGGTGGCGAAGGTGACCTCGCCGATGTCGGTGGGCACCTGGATCCTCAGCGTGTTCGGCCCGGCCGCCGGCGTCGCGGCGATCGCCGAGGCGGCCCCGCTGCTGCCCGAACGCGGCGTGCTGGGGCTCGGCCGCCGGCTGCTGCCGCCGGCCGGGCACGCCGCCGGTGTGGTCGCCGCCGTCACCGCGCCGGCGCTCGCCACGTACACCGGGGTGCTGCTGGCGGACACGGCGGTGCCGTCGTGGCACGAGGCGTACCCGGAACTGCCCGCCATCTTCGCGGGCAGCGCCCTGGCCAGCGGCGCCGGTGTCGGGCTGGTGGCCGCGCCCGGCGCGCAGGCCGGTCCGGCGCGGCGCCTCGCGGTCGCGGGCGCGGCGATGGAGCTGTGGGGGTCGCACCGGGTGGAGAACCGGCTCGGCCTGCTCAGCGAGCCCTACACGCGGGGCACGCCGGGGAAGCTGCTGCGCGCGGGCCGCGCGCTGACCGCCGCCGGTGTGGTCGGCGCGCTGGTCGGCCGGCGCAGCCGGGTGCTGTCCGCGCTGTCCGGCGGCGCGCTGATCGCCGCGTCGGTGTGCACCCGGTTCGGCATCTTCCACGGCGGGGTCGCCTCGGCACGCGACCCGCGGTACACGGTCGTGCCGCAGCGCGAACGCGCCGACCGGCGGGCCGCCGACCAGGTCTGACACCTCCCCGGGCGGCCTCCCGTCCGCTGTGGTTGACTGCTGTGTGGAGGCGTTCAGGCGGCTGGTGCCCCTCCCGGTCTTCAAAACCGGTGTGGTCCGGGATCCGGGCCAGGCGGGTTCGATTCCCGTCCGTCTCCGCCAAGAACCGTTCCCGGGAGAGCGCGATGCGTGAGGTCGACCCGCGACGGCGGGTGCCGCGCACCGACGCGCTGCTCGCCGATCCCGCGCTGGCCGCCGCCGCCGCGACGCTCGGCCGCGACCGGGTCAAGGCCGCGATCGTCAGCGCGCAGGCCCGCGCGCGACGCGGCGAGCTGACCCCCGAGCAGGTACGCGATGCGGCGCTGGCCGGCCTGCCCGGCCGTACGCCCCGCCCGGTGCTCAACGCCACCGGCGTCGTGCTGCACACCAACCTGGGACGCGCCCCGCTCGCCCCGGCCGCGGTGGACGCGCTCGTGGCCGCCGCCGGGCACACCGACGTGGAGCTGGACCTGCGGACCGGCCGGCGGGCGCGGCGCGGCCGGGAGGCGCTGGACGCGCTCGCCGCGGCGGTGCCCGACGCGGGGGCGGTGCACGTGGTGAACAACGGCGCGGCGGCGCTGGTGCTGGCCGCGACCGCGCTGGCCGCCGGCCGGGAGATCGTGGTGAGCCGTGGCGAGCTGGTCGAGATCGGCGACGGGTTCCGCCTGCCCGACCTGCTGGCCAGCACCGGCGCGCGGCTGCGCGAGGTGGGCACCACCAACCGCACCACGCGCGCCGACTACGAAGCCGCGATCGGCGAGCGCACCGGGTTCGTGCTGAAGGTGCATCCGTCGAACTTCGTGGTCACCGGCTTCACCTCGGCGGTGCCGGTGGCCGAACTGGCCACGCTCGGCGTGCCGGTGGTGGCCGACATCGGGTCGGGGCTGCTCGCGCCGGACCCGCTGCTGCCCGCCGAGCCGGACGCGGCCACCACGCTGCGCGCGGGCGCGCACCTGGTCACCGCCAGCGGCGACAAGCTGCTCGGCGGCCCGCAGGCGGGTCTGCTGCTCGGCGACGCCGACCTGGTGCAGCGGCTACGCCGGCACCCGCTCGCCCGGGCGCTGCGGGTCGACAAGCTCACCCTCGCCGCGCTCGCCGCCACCCTGTACGCACCGTCCACGCCCACCCGGGACGCGCTGCACGCCGACCCGGCCCGGCTGCGGGAGCGGCTGGAGCGGCTACGTGACCGGATCGCTGAGGACGGCTGCAAGGCCGAGGTGGTACCCAGCGTCGCTGTCGTCGGCGGCGGCGGGGCACCCGGCGTGGAACTGGACTCGTGGGCGCTGAGCCTGCCCGAGCGGTACGCCGAGCCGCTGCGCAGCGGCGACCCGGCGATCCTCGGCCGGGTGCTGCACGGCCGGCTCCTGCTCGATCTGCGCGCCGTGCCGGAGGGCGCCGACGAGCGGGTCCGCGCCGCGGTGCTGAGCGTGGGGGACTGACCGGCATGTTCGTGGTGGCGACCGCCGGGCACGTCGACCACGGCAAGTCGACGCTGGTGCGGGCGCTGACCGGGATGGAACCGGACCGGTGGGCGGAGGAACGCCGCCGCGGCATGACCATCGACCTGGGTTTCGCCTGGACCACGCTGCCGTCGGGCGGCACCATCGCGTTCGTCGACGTACCCGGGCACGAGCGGTTCGTGCCGAACATGCTCGCCGGTGTCGGGCCGGTCCCGGCCGCGCTGATCGTGGTGGCCGCCGACGAGGGCTGGATGCCGCAGTCCGCCGAGCACCTGGCCGCGCTGGACGCGCTGGGTGTGTCGTACGGGCTGCTCGCGGTGACCCGCGCGGACCTGGCCGATCCCGGGCCGGCGGCGGCGCGGGCCCGCACGGAGATCGCCGCGACGTCGCTGGGCGCTGTGGAGGCGGTGCCGGTCTCCGCAGTCACCGGCGTGGGGCTGCCCGAGCTGCGTGCCGCGCTCGATCGTCTGACCGCCCGGCTGCCCGACCCGGCCCGGGACGCTCCGGTGCGGCTCTGGGTGGACCGCGCGTTCACCGTGCGCGGCAGCGGAACCGTGGTCACCGGCACGCTCGGTGGTGGCCGGTTGCGCGTCGGCGACGAGCTGGAACTGGCCGCCACCGGCGAGGCGGTGCGGGTACGCGGACTGCACTCGCTCGGCGTCGCGCACACCGACGTCGAGGCGGTGGCCCGGGTCGCGGTGAACCTGCGCGGCCTGCCCCGGGACCGGGTCGGGCGCGGCGACGCGCTCCTCACACCCGGCCGGTTCGGGCGTACCGACCTGCTCGACGTGCGGCTGTCCGGCGACCCGGCCGCCGACCTGCCGGCCACGCTCACCCTGCACGTGGGCGCGGCGGCGGTGCCCGCCCGGGTCCGGCCGCTGGGCCCGGACACGGCACGGCTGCGTCTGGTCCGTCCGCTGCCGCTGCTGATCGGGGACCGGGCGCTGCTGCGCGACCCCGGCCGGCACCACGTCGCGGGCGGGGTGACGGTGCTGGACGTGGATCCGCCGCCGCTGCGCCGCCGGGGTGCGGCGGCCGCCCGCGCGGCGGTGCTGGCCGGCCTGGACGGGCGGCCGGACCTACCAGGCGAGCTGCGCCGGCGACGGCTCGTCCGGGCCGGTGACCTGACCCGGATGGGCGTGGCGCCGGCCGCGACGCCGGTGGCCGGGCAGTGGCTGGCCGACCCGGAACACTGGCGGGACCTGGGCCGCCGCCTCACCGAGGAGGTGACCCGGTACGCCGCCGAGCATCCGCTCGCCGCCGGCGTACCCGTCGACGTGCTGCGGCACCGGCTCGACCTGCCCGACCGCGCCCTGGTGACGGCGCTGCTACGTCCGCCGCTGCGGCTGCGCGACGGCCTGGTCACCGCCGCCGGGCAGGGGACGCTGCCGGACCCGGTGGCCCGGGCGGTGGACCGGGTCCGGGCCGAGTACGGCGACCGCCCGTTCCAGGCCCCCGAGGCGCACCACCTGGCCGACCTCGGGCTCGGGCCCCGCGAGATCGGCGCCGCGGTACGCGCCGGCGCGCTGCTGAAGCTCGCCGAGAACGTGGTGCTGCTCCCCGGCGCCCCGGACGACGCGGTACGCGTGCTCGCCGGGCTGCCGCAGCCGTTCACGCTCAGCGCCGCCCGGCAGGCGCTCGGCACCACCCGCCGGGTGGCGGTGCCGCTGCTGGAGCTGCTGGACCGGCGCGGCGCCACCCGCCGGCTGCCCGACGACGCCCGCGAGGTGGTCCACCCGCCCGGGTGAGCCAACAGGCGTCGCCCGCCCGCCCCGGTCACCTACCGTGACGCCATGGACCCTTCCGCGGTCTGGCGGGACAAGAACCACAAGTGGCGGATCGAGGCGTACCGGGCACCGGACCTGCGGTTCGCCATCTACGCCACGAACGGCCCCACCGAGTCGGCACCGCTGTGGCTGTTCGGGATGGCCGCGCTGGCCCGTTGGCTGATGACCCACGCGATCTCCCTGGACGACCTGGAGACCGACTGATGGGCGTGCAGATCGCGCTGGTGCTGGTCCTCATCCTGATCAACGCGGCCCTGTCCGGCAGCGAGATGGCCCTGGTGAGCCTGCGGGAGGGGCAGCTGCGCCGGCTGGCGCGCTCCGGGCGGGCCGGGGCGCGGCTGAGCCGCCTCACCCGCGAACCGAACCGCTACCTGGCCACCATCCAGCTCGGCATCACGCTCGCCGGGTTCCTCGCCTCGGCCGCCGCCGCGGTGACGCTCGCCGAGCCGCTGGTCGGACCGCTGGGATACCTCGGCGGTGCCGCCCGCCCGGTCGCGGTGTTCGTGGTGACGCTGCTGCTGACGTTCCTCACGCTCGTGGTGGGCGAGCTGGCGCCCAAGCGGCTGGCCATGCAGACGGCGGAACGGTGGGCGCTGATCAGCGCCGGGCCGCTGGACCTGCTGGCCCGGCTGTCCCGGCCGGCGGTGTGGCTGCTCGGCCGTTCCACCGACCTGCTGGTCCGGCTCGCCGGCGGCGACCCGCGCGCCAGCCGGGCGGAGGTGACCGAGGAGGAGCTGCGGGAGATGCTGGTCAGCCAGCGGGGCCTGTCCGCCCAGCAGCGGGAGATCCTCGCCGGGGCGTTCGACATCGCCGGCCGTACCCTGCGGGAGATCCTCGTCGCGCGCCGCGACGTGACCACGTTGCCCGCCGGCCTGCCGGCGGCCGAGGCGATGCGGCGTCTGGCCGCCACCGGCCGGTCCCGGGCGCCGGTGATCGGCCCCGGCGGGCTCGACGACGTCCGCGGCACCGTGCACATCCGCGACCTGGTGGACGCCGGCGGCGCGCTCGTCGGCGACCGGGCCCGCCCGCCGGTACTGCTGCCCGGCACGCTGCCGGTGGCCGACGCGATGCGGCAGCTGCGCCAGCGGCACGAGCAGCTCGCGCTGGTGGTCGACGAGTACGGCGGCGTGGACGGCCTGGTCACCATGGAGGACCTGCTCGAGGAGGTCGTCGGCGAGCTGTACGACGAGACCGACCGGGACGTGCGCCGCGCCGTGCGGGAGCCGGACGGCGCGCTGCTGCTGCCGGGCGACTTCCCGCTGCACGACCTGCCCGACGTGGGCGTCCGGGTGACGTTCCCGCTGTCCCGGGAGTACACCACGGTGGCCGGGCTGGTGCTGGCCGGGCTCGGCCGGCTGCCCGAGGGCCCGGGGGAGCGGGTGCGGCTGCCCGGCCTCACCGTCGAGGTGGTCGAGGTGGCCGGACGGGCGATCCGCCGGGTCCGGCTGCGCGGCCCCGCCGTCGGCCGCAGCCCGGACTGACACCCGGACGGGGGACAACCGCCCGATCCCCGTCCCGCGCCCGGCCGCCGGTCGTACGGTGCGGGCGTGAAGGACCGAGGACTGCGTACGTTCATCACCGTGCTGGCCGGACTGGCCGTGATCTACTTCGGCTTCACCGGAAGCCGCGGCAGCGGCGAGGAGGGCATCTCCGGCGGCGTGGTGCTGCTCGCGCTGCTCGCCTCGCTGCTGGCCTGGAACCTGACCAAGCCCGGCCCGGCCAAGTAGCCCTCAGTGGGCCGTGGCGGCGCTGCGGCTCACCTCGCCCGCCGACTCCTCGCCCAGGGCGACCCGCACCAGCGCCGACGCCAGCCGGCCGAAGTCGGCCTCGCCGACCAGCCCGACCAGGTCACCCGGGCTCGCCGGCAGGCCCAGCCGCTTCGCCCCGGCGAGCGTGCGCCGGTCGGCGTACGGGCGCACGTCCGGCCACACCGACTGCGCCTCGCGCAGGAAGATGTCCGCTCCGGTGGGGCCGATGCCGGGGAACTCGGTGAGCAGCCGGCGCAGCACGGCCCGGTCGGCGCCGGCCTCCTTGTGCAGCCGGCGCAGGTCGCCGTGCCAGCGGTCCAGGCACAGCCGGGCGCCGGTGCCGAGCATGGTGGCGGTCCGCTCGTCGTAGCGCCGGTAGTGGCCCCGGCCCAGCGCGTCGACCCGGTCCTGCCAGGTCGCCGCCTCCATCGCCTGCGGGGTGCGGTACCCGGCCGCGAACAGCTCCCGGGCGGCGGCCACCGCCACCGAGGCCCGGATCCGGGTGCTCAGCAGCGTGGTGAGCACCAGCAGTTGGTAGAGCGGGCCGGGCCGGTCCGCGAGGGCGATGCCGGCCTCCTCCGCGTACGTGCGGGACTGCCGGTCCAGCAGGGCCCGTGCGACGTTGCGATCGTCTGGCATCCACCCGGGTTACCCGCCCCGGCCCCGGCCAGACCCCCGGGCCGATCCGGAATGCGCCGGGCGGCGGCGGGTACGCCGGTCGGGTGCGCGGTCGACGGCCGTGCGCCCCACCGGGAAGGAGAGACCCGTGGTCAAGCCGCAGCAGGAGGAACTGCGCCGGAACGACCTCGGCGCCACCAGCCAGGACAGCCGCAAGACGGCCACCCAGGCGGGCGGCCGTTCGCGCAGCCGGGGCACGTCGAACGCGGACGCGGGGCGGCCCGTCCCCAGGGGACAGGTGTCGCCGTACGGCCCGGCCGGTGAGCCGGTGGCCGACGACGAGAGCTAACCGCGAGCCGACGTCGGCCGCAGCCGCCGCCAGGTGGCTGCGGCCGACAGCCCGTACGCCAGGTGCGGGATCAGGTCGGAGACCCAGTCGCTGCGCCGCCAGGTGCGCGGGTCGGTCACGCCGAGCGCTGTCATCGAGCCGTCCGAGGTGGCCATCACCCCACCGCCGAGCAGCACCGTGGCCAGTGGCAACGGCATCCGCCGCCGCGCGGCGAGCAGGCCGAACGCGGCGCCCGCGGCGATGCCTGTGGCGTAGCCGAGTAACGGCCCCAGACCGGAGCGACGGTTCTCCGCCTCGTCACCGGGGCCCAGGTCGACGTGCGTGACGTCGGCCAGCCGTCCGGCGACGGATTCGGGGGTGCTGCTGGCCGGCCGGGCCCGCAGCGCCATGTCGAGGTACGAGACCGCGTTGAGGACGGCGCTGCCGACGGCGCCCGCGATGGCGCCGTCGACAACCGCTGCCGTCCTCACTTCGGGTCACCCGGTTCCCGGTTGCCCTTGGGGCCGTAGGTCCGTTCGCCCCGGACCACACCGCGTTGCCCTCTGTCGTCCTGGAGGATCCGGTTGGCGACCTGGTTCGCCTCCTTGTCGGACGCCCGTCCGGACTGCTCGACGAGGTCGCGAAGGCGTGCCCGCTGCTTGTCGTACGCGTTGCTGCCCGGCCGTGGTCCTGGCATCTCTGCCTCCTGCGGATCGCTGTCGGCTGACCGTAGGCGTCTACCCGCCCGGGCCGGGACCAACCGTTGCCGGGCGGATCCCCGCCCGGCCTGACCGCTGCTCAGCCGGGGCTGGGGGCTGCTCAGTCGGCGGCGCGGACCACAGCCACCGGGCAGGCGGAGCGGTGCAGGATCCCCTGGCTCACCGATCCGAGCAGCAGCCCGCCCAGCTCGCCCCGGCCCTGCCGGCCCACCACGACGAGCTGGGCCTCGGCCGACGCGGCGGTCAGCGCCGTGACCGGTTTGGCGCGTACCGCCTCGGCGTGCACCGGTAGGTCCGGCCAGCGGTCGCCGATCCCGGCGAGCGCCTCGGTGAGCACCCGCTCCTCCTCGGCGTCGTCCCGGCCGTGCGGGCGGGCGTGCACCACGCGCAGCGCGGCGCCGCGTGCGGACGCGGTCTCGGCGGCGAACTCGACAGCGGCGCGCGACAGCGTCGAGCCGTCCACGCCGGCCACGACCGGGCCGCCGTCGGTGGCGGTGCCGCGCGCGATCAGCACCGGGCAGTCGGCGTACGAGGCGACCTGCACCGCCACCGACCCGATCACGAGCGCGGCGAAGCCACCCAGGCCGCGATCGCCGAGCACGACCAGGGCGGCGGTGGGGGACTCGCCGAGCAGCACCGCTGCCGCCTCCCCGTCGATGATCTCGCCGGTGATGCGCAGCCCCGGCGACTCGGCCTCGGCCACCGCCACCGCGTCGCTGACCAGTTGCTCGGCCTGGTTGCGCAGCCCGGCGCCGGGTGGCGAGCCGGCCGGCGCGGAGACCGGTACGCGCAGCAGCGGCCAGATGAACCCGTGGACGACCCGCAGCGGGCGGTTGCGCAGCCGCGCCTCGCGGGCCGCCAGGCGGACCGCCCGGGTGGCCGGTTCGGAGCCGTCCACCCCGACCACCACCGCGGCCCCGTTCGCCGAGTTCACCAGTACCTCCTCGTGGCCGGCGCTCCCGCGGCCAGTATCGCGGTCCGGACGGCCGGCCCGGGGCGATACCGCCGGGGTCGCCCGGTGGGTACGCTGGCGTGCAGCGCCCAGGGGAGGGAGCCCCGTCGATGGATCAGCCGGACGGACCGAGCACCGCCCGCATGATCGACTATTGGCTCGGCGGCCGGCACCACCGCCCGGTGGACGTCGCCGCGGCCGCCGCGTTCGAGGCGGCGTACGGGCCCTGCGCGGAGATCTTCCGGTCGCTGCGCGGATTCCTCGGCCGCACCGTGCGGGCGATGGCGGCCGACGGGATCGACGGCTTCCTGGTCTTCGGCGCGGGCGTGCCCACCTGCGGCAACGTGCACGAGGTCGCGCCGGAGGCGACGGTCCTCTACACCGACGTGGACCCGGAGACGGTCCGGCTGGGCCGGAGCCTGCTCGACGGCAGCGACCGGGCCGGGTACGGCTACGGCGACGCCACCGACATCGGGACCGTCGACCGGGCGCAGCTGCACCGGTTCGTGCCGGGCTGGGGGAGACGGCCGGTGGGTGTGGTCTTCCTCGGGCTGGCGGCGTTCCTGGACGACGACACGTTAGCCCGTACGCTCGACGAGCTGTACCAGGCGGTGGCGCCGGGCAGCCGGCTGGCGATCGACTTCGACACCGAGGAACTGGCCGGGCACCCGGAGGCGCTGGCCATGATGGGTCCGGCGTTCCGGATGCGGGCGCCGGAGCGGTTCGCGCCGCTGCTGGGCCGCTGGCAGCCGACCGGCGACGGCATCGTGCCGGTGGCGCGGTGGCGGCCTGCCGGTGAGCCCGAGCCGGTGCCGGACGCGTTCCACGGCGCGCTGGCGGTGCGCCCGGCCGGCTGAGCCGGTCCCCGTCACGCCCGGCCGAGGCGGGGCGTTCGCCGTCGGGGGGCCTTCGTATGATGTTTGCTCTGTAGCAATAGTCGTCATCGGAGGATGAGCATGCCGGAGGCGTCCGGATCGGTGTCGCGTGCCCTGCGCACGGCGCCACCCGACCAGCTGGCGGAGACCGCGGACGCGGTGCTGCGCCAGACGCTCGGGGCCGCGCGGGCGGAGGTGTTCGTCGCCGACTACCGCGCCAGCGGACTCTGGCCGGTGCTCGACCCGGACGTACCCGACGGCGGCCCGCTGCTGGCCCACAGCGTCGCGCAGCGCTGTTTCAGCAGTCAGGAGCCGGTGCTGGACATCGTCGAGGAGGGCCGCTGCCGCGCCTACCTGCCGCTGTCGGTGTGGGGGGAGCGGCTCGGCGTGCTGATGGTGGAGCTGCCCGGCGACCCGGACGCGGCCACTGTGGAGGCCGCCCGCGACGCCGCCGGTGAGCTGGCCGTGGCGATCCGCGCGGCGGACCGGGAGACCGACCGCTACCGGCGGGCCCGGCGGCGGGAGCGGCTGAGCATGGCCGCCGAGATGCAGTGGGACCTGTTGCCGGGCCGCAGCGTACGGCTCGGTGACGCGCTGCTCGCCGGGCAGCTCGAACCGGCGTACACGGTGGGCGGCGACCACTTCGACTGGTCGGTGGACGGCGACCGCCTCACCCTCACCGTGCTCAACGGCACCGGCAGCGGGCTGGCCGCGTCGATGCTCACGGCGATGACGGTGAACGCGATGCGCAACGCCCGGCGTTCCGGCGGCAGCCTGGTCGAGCAGGCGGAGCTGGCCTCGGACACCATCTACTACCAGCACCGGGGGAGCCGGCACGTGGCCACGCTGCTGCTGGAGCTGGACAGCCGCCGGGGCGTGATGCGCGCGGTCGACGCCGGTTCGCCGCAACTGCTGCGGCTGCGCGGGGGACGCGTCACACCGATCGCGCTGGAGCAGCAACTGCCGCTGGGCATGTTCGCCGAGACGCGCTACGACGTGCAGGAGTTCACTCTGGAGCCGGGCGATCGCCTCTTCGTGGTCAGCGACGGCGTGTACGCGGCGGAGCCCGACGAGCAGGAGCCGTACGGTGTCCGGGCGATGGCGCGCGCGATGCGGTCGACTCGGCTGCAGCCGGCGACCGAGGCAGTTGGTACGGTGATGCGCGAACTGCATGCGTACCATGCCGACTCGGATCTCCGTGACGACGCGGTCGTCGTCTGCCTGGACTGGCGCGGCTCCAGCCGGTCCGACGACGTGACGGGGCGGTGAGCGGGCCGGCGGAGCGAACACGAGCGGGACGATCGCAGGGGACAGCGAGTGGAGCGACCTCCGAATCTTGCCGCGGCCATCGAGTCGGCTGCGGAGGCGCTCATCGGTGTGCTCGACTCCGCGACCTCCCGGCACACCGTCAGCGTCTCGCCCACCCAGTTGCGGGTGCTGTCGCTGATCGTGTCGCATCCGGACACCAACGTGAACCGGCTGGCGGAGCTGCTGGACGTGGTCCCGTCGTCGGCGAGCCGGCTCTGCGACCGCCTGGAGGCGGTCGGCCTGCTGCGCCGGGTGGCCGACCCGCGCGACCGGCGGGAGGTGCGGCTGATCCCGACCGCCGCCGCCGACACGCTGCTGCGCGACCTTCAGGAGAGACGGCACCGGGCGGTGCAGGCCGTACTCGACCGGATGCCCAACCGGGTGCAGCACGAACTGCTGCTGGCGCTGGTGGCGTTCAGCCAGGCCGCGACGGCCACCGCCCCGCAGGCCGGCTCGGACTCGACCGCCCGTACCGCCTGACCTCTCGCACCGCCGTCCGCCCCTCCTTCCACCGCTCCACTAGTGTCCTAGGATGCCTTAGCGGTTGTGACGGTCGACACCGTGACACCACTGAGCAACGGCGCAGCGGGCAACCGGGGGAGAAGGGCGAGCCCGATATAGTGGCAGCGCAACTGGGCGGCCCGTGATCACCACGAGGACGGGCCGCGTCGGGGAGGTCCCAGCCCGGGATCACAGAGGGCGCCGGCGTCTGACCGGCCGGCAACGCGCACGTCCCTCCAGCGGCCGTTCATCCGGCTGCCGGACCGTGCTGCGAAGGGAGGGTTCGGTGTCGCGTCGGCCGGCTCCAGCGGAGCAACCGGATTCCGGGACCGCCACGGTGGTGGGAGACCGCGTCCTCACGCTGCCCAACCTGATCAGCTTCGTCCGGCTCGTCGGCGTGCCGATCTTCCTCTACCTGTTCCTCGTGGTCCGGGCCGACGTCGCCGCCATCGCGGTGCTCGCCGTGGGCGGCACCAGCGACTGGGTGGACGGCTGGATCGCCCGCCGCCTGGGCCAGGTGAGCCGGCTCGGTGAGCTGCTCGACCCGCTCGCCGACCGCCTCTACATCCTCGCCACGCTGCTCGCCTTCACCGCCCGCGAGGTGGTGCCCTGGCAGTTCACCGGGGCGCTGCTGGCCCGGGAACTGCTGCTGCTGGTGTCCCTCGGGGTGCTGCGCCGCTACGGCTACGGCCCGCCGCCGGTGCACTACGTCGGCAAGACCGCGACGTTCCTGCTGCTCGCGGCGTTCCCGATCCTGCTGCTCGCAGACGCCGTGCCGGACGCCGGCACCGCGGCCGGCGCGATCGGCTGGGGGCTGGCCTGGTGGGGCCTGGTCCTCTACTGGGTCGCCGGCGCGATGTACGTGGTGCAGGCGAGCCGTCTCGTGCGAGCCATGCGGGCCCGGCGTACGGAGGCACCGGCATGACCACCTCGCCGCCACGGGACGGGCAGAACGAACGCGACCCCTCGAACCGGGTGTACGCGCCCGACTTCCTGACCGAACTGTTCCGCAATCCGCTGGACCCGGGGTACGGGGACGCGGCGGCGCGCCGGGCGACGGGCCCGATGTCGCGGGTGCGGGAGGTACTCGGCCGGCCGGTGAGCCTGCTGGTGCTGGCGCTGATCGGGTTCCTGTTCGCGGTGGCGTACCGGGAGACGATGGCGGAGGAGCCGAGCCGCGCGACGGCGCGGGCGGGCCTGGTCGCGGAGATCAAGGGGCGTGAGGCGGAGACGGACCGGTTGACCGAGCGCGCCGAGCAGTTGCGCGAGGATGTCAGCCGGCAGCGGGACGCGACGTTGAGCGGTTCGCAGGCGTCCCGGTTGCGCACGCTGGAGGCGGGCACCGGCCTGGCCCGGGTGCGCGGGGACGGCGTGGTGGTGCGGCTGGCCGACGCGGCGGCGGACCAGGACGGTGTGACGAACGGGGACGCGGGTCCGTCGCGGGTGCTGTATTCGGATCTGCAGAAGGTCGCGAACGCGTTGTGGGCGGCGGGTGCCGAGGCGGTGGCGGTGAACGGCCAGCGGTTGACGGCGACGTCGACGATCCGTTCGGCGGGTGAGGCGATCCTGGTGGACTACCGGCCGGTGACGGGCCCGTACGAGGTGCAGGCGATCGGGCCGCGGTCGATGCGGGACCGGTTCGACGAGAGCCGGGCGGCGGCGTTGATGCGTGAGGTGGCGCGGAAGACGGGTCTGTCGTTCGGGGTGAAGCGGGTGGGTGACCTCACCCTGCCGGCGGCGCCGCAGCCGCGGCTACGCTACGCCGAGCCTCCGGCGACCCCGGGTCCGAGCGCGAGTGCGGGTGCGGGTGCGCGCCCGTCGGGTTCGGGTGCCGCCGGTTCGCCGAGTCCCGGGTCGTCCGGCCCGGGTGGTTCTTCCAGCCCTTCGGGAGGTGGCCGATGATCGCGGTGCTGGCGTTGCTCGCCGGTGTGGTGCTCGGGGTGTATCTGGACCCCACGGTGCCGGCGGCGTTGCAGCCGTATCTGCCGATCGCTGTGGTGGCCGCGTTGGACGCGGTGTTCGGCGGGGTGCGGGCGAAGCTGGACCGGATCTTCGACGACAAGCAGTTCGTGGTGTCGTTCATCTCGAACGTGCTGGTGGCGGGTCTGATCGTGTACCTGGGTGACCAGTTGGGCGTGGGCGGTCAGTTGTCCACGGGTGTGGTGGTCGTGCTGGGGGTGCGCATCTTCGGAAACGTGGCGGCGATCCGCCGGCACCTGTTCCGGGCGTAGGTTTGTGGCGATGAGCGAGGAACACAGGGAGACGGGTACCGGGTGGCCACGGCCGGGGGAGCCGGCGCGGCCGTCGGGTCCGGCGGGTGAGCCGGATCCGCGCCCGGACGCGCCCGATCCGGACGAGTTGAGCCCGTTGGCGCCGGCGGAGCCGGTGCCGGACGAGGCGGTGGAGCCCGCAGAGCGGGAGGCGGTGCCGGAGTCCGAGCCGGAGCCGGGTGCGGCGGCGGGTGGGCCGTCGGTGGCGCGGCGGTTCTCGTCGGCGGGCGCGATGATCGCGGTGTTGCTGGCGTTGCTGGGTTTCACGCTGGTGGTGCAGTTCAAGACGACGTCGACGGATCCGACGCTCGCGGCGGCGCGGGAGGAGGACCTGGTGCGGATCTCGTCGGATCTGGATTCGCGGGAGCGGCGGCTGCGCCAGGAGATCGAGTTGCTGGAGGAGAGCCAGCGGCAGCTGCGGTCGGGTGAGCAGGGCCGGCAGGCGGCGCTGGAGGAGGCGACGCGGCGGGCGGACGAGCTGGGCATTCTGGCGGGGACGTTGCCGGCGGTGGGTCCGGGTCTTGAGGTGCGGTTCTCGGGGCCGGCCGAGGCGGTGTCGTCGGCGGGGATCCTGGATGCGGTGCAGGAGCTGCGGGGTGCGGGCGCGGAGGCGATGCAGATCCAGGGCGCGGACGGTACGGCGGCGCGGATCATCGCGTCGACGTATTTCGTGGACGGGCCGGACGGTGCGCTGGTGGTGGACGGGCGGCGGTTGACGGGTCCGTTCACGATCATGGTGATCGGTGATCCGGCGACGATGCGTACGGCGTTGAACATTCCCGGCGGGGTGGTCGCATCGGTGGGGAAGGCCGGCGGTAACGTGACCTCCGAGGATCGTGAGGTTGTGGAGGTTTCGCAGCTGCACGCGCCGATCAAGCTGGACCACGCCCGGCCGGTCTCGTGACCGGTCGCGGCCGCGCCGGTTTCTCCGGTGCACCGATGACGAAGGACGCAGTTGGTGATTCCTGAGGATCTGCGGTACACCGCCGAGCACGAGTGGGTGGTCGGTGGTGACGGTGGTGTCGTCCGCGTCGGTATCACGCACTTCGCGCAGGACGCCCTGGGTGACATCGTGTTCGTGCAGCTGCCGGACGCCGGTGCGGTGGTGGCGGCTGGTGAGTCGCTGGGCGAGATCGAGTCGACGAAGAGCGTGTCGGAGATCTACGCGCCGCTGAGTGGCACGGTGACGGCGCGCAACGAGGCGTTGGCCGACACCCCTGAGGTGATCAACACGGATCCGTACGGTGCGGGGTGGTTGGTGGAGATCACTCCGGACGATCCGGCGGCGGTCGAGGGTCTGCTGACCGCTGATGCGTACCGCGAGCTCACCGAGAGCTGAGTTCGTGCTGTTCCGGGCGGCGGCGTGGTTCCGCGCGTCCGGTTGCCCTGCATTTCGGCGCTGGCTAGGCTCGCCCAGTCGACCGAGAACCAATAGTTTGAGCGTTGCGGAATGCGCCTTCCCGGGCACGGGGAGCCAGCCGCCGGGTGTGGTGTTGCCCGGCGGCCAGACCCGCCATTCCCTGACGCCGACCGAACAGATCCGTGAGGTGGTCCCATGACGCGCCCAGACGACGAGTTCCCCCCGCTCGACGTCACTTCGACGCTCAATCTCGGCTCGCTCGACGAAGTGCTGGAGGGCCCGGACACCGATGTGGTGCCGAGCCGGATGTCCGGTTCGTTGCCGCCGGGTATGGCGTTGCTGGTGGTTCGCCGGGGTCCGAATGCGGGTGCCCGGTTCCTGTTGGACCACGATGTGACGACGAGTGGGCGGCACCCGGACAGTGACATCTTCCTGGACGACGTGACGGTGTCGCGGCGGCACGCGGAGTTCCACCGTGACGGTGGGACGTTCACGGTGCGGGATGTGGGCAGCCTGAACGGCACGTACGTGAATCGTGAGCGGGTCGAGGCGGCGACGTTGAGCAACGGTGACGAGGTGCAGATCGGCAAGTTCCGGGTGGTGTTCATCGCCGGTCCGCGCCCGGAGGAGGAGGCCGGCCGGGGGTGAACGAGCCTGCGGCTTCGACGCCGTCCGGGGCGGCGCGGGCGCCTGCGCTGATGAGTATCGGCGAGGTGCTGGCGCAGTTGCGGCCGGAGTTTCCGGACGTCACGATCTCGAAGTTGCGGTTCCTGGAGGCCGAGGGCCTGGTGGAGCCGCAGCGGACGCCGGCGGGTTATCGGAAGTACGGCTGGGACGATGTGGCGCGGTTGCGGTTCGTGTTGACCGCGCAGCGGGATCAGTACCTGCCGTTGCGGGTGATCCGGGAGCAGTTGGCCCAGTGGGACGGGTCTGGTCCGTCGCCGGGGCGGGGGCGGCCGAATCTGGTGGCTGTGGGTCCGGGTGGTGAGGTTCCGGGCCGGGAGCCGGTGGAGTCGGTCGAGTCGTCGGAGGTGCGGCTGGACCGGGCGGGTCTGATCGCTCGTAGTGGTGTGGACGAGTCGACGCTCGCGGAGTTGGAGCGGCTGGGTGTGCTGGTGTCGGATCCGCCGGGGTGGTACGACGCGGATGCGTTGATCATCGCGAGTGCGGTGGCGGGTCTGGCGGCGTATGGGCTGGAGCCTCGGCATCTGCGGGCGTACCGGTCGGCGGCGGATCGTGAGGTCGGGTTGTTCGCGCAGTTGGTGGCGCCGTTGGCGCGGCAGAGCGATCCGGCGGCGCGGGCTCGGGCGGCGGAGACGGCGCGGGAGCTGGTGGCGTTGTCGCAGCGGTTGCACGCGGCGTTGGTGCGGGTGGGGCTGCGGTCGACGTTGGGCCGGTGAGGTCGGTGCGAGGGGCCGGGTGCGTGTGCGCCCGGCTCTTCGTCGTGTGTGGGCGCGGAAAGATCTGGTGCGCGGAGCGTGTCGTAGGCTTGCCGGGGTATGCCCGTCCGGCGAGGCGTGGTGCACGTAGCGCGTGGGACTCCCGTGTCCTGGTCCGTGTACCGTGCAGGGAAGGGCGCGGTGCAAGGTGACGACGACACGGAGGCGGCGGTGCGCGAGCTGAGCGTGGTCGGAGTTCGGGTGGAGTTGCCCAGCAACCAGCCGATCGTCCTGCTGCGGGAGGTCGAGGGGGACCGCTATCTGCCGATCTGGATCGGCGCGGTCGAGGCGACGGCGATCGCTTACGAGCAGCAGGGGGTCAAGCCGGCCCGGCCGTTGACGCACGATCTTCTGCGGGATGTGCTGACGGCGTTGCAGGCGCCGTTGCGGGCGGTGGAGATCACTGAGTTGAAGGAGAACGTGTTCTACGCGGATCTGCTGCTCGGTGACGGTGTGCGGGTGTCGGCGCGGCCGAGTGACTCCATCGCGTTGGCGTTGCGGGTGGGTGCTCCGATTCGTTGTGCGGAGCAGGTCCTCAGTGAGGCGGGGATCGTGATCCCGGACGAGCAGGAGGACGAGGTCGAGAAGTTCCGGGAGTTCCTGGATCAGGTGCGTCCGGAGGACTTCGCGGGTTGAGGTGTCCCGCCCGGGTGGTGGCGCGGCGTGTCGCGGTGTCTCCTGCGGGTGAAGTGCGGGGGGCGGCGTTAGGGTTGCCGTGTCGAGTGGTGCGCGTACGGGGAATCGACGCGGCACCGCCACGGGCGCGGGGAGGTTGGTCCGATGCACGAGCCGCGGGATCCTGGTCCGGGTGTGGAACAGCAGGCGGGTGTGGGGCCCGATCCGGCCGGTGACGGCGAGGTCGGCTACCGGGGTGTGACCGCGTGTTCGGCGGTGGGGATCAGTTACCGGCAGCTCGACTACTGGGCGCGTACGGCGCTGGTGGTGCCGAGTGTGCGTGATGCGTCGGGTTCGGGGACGTCACGGTTGTACTCGTTCCGCGATCTGGTGGTGTTGAAGGTCGTGAAGCGGCTGCTGGACGCCGGGGTGTCGTTGCAGAACATCCGTAAGGCGATCGAGGCGTTGCGGTCGCGTGGGGTGGACGATCTGGCGGGCATCACGTTGATCTCCGACGGGACGACTGTGTACGAGTGCCGGTCGCCGGAGGAGGTGGTCGATCTGTTGCAGGGCGGCCAGGGCGTGTTCGGCATCGCGATCGGTGGTGCGTTCAAGGAGATTCAGGGTTCGTTGTCGCATCTGCCGGCGGAGCCGGTGGGTGGGCAGGAGCCGGCCGTGCCGGCGGTGGAGCCGGAGTCGGACTCGGAGTCGGTGGGTGACGAGCTGGCGGCGCGCCGGGCGCGGCGCCGGGCCGGGTGACCTGCGTCGCGTCTCGTTGACGGGATCGCGCCGCGCCCGAAAAGGGTGTGGCGCGATTCGTGTTTTGGTGACGGGGTGTGGTCTTTTCCCGCGGACGGGGGCGGGTGGACGGTGCCGACCGGGGCGGGTGTGAGTCGCCGCAGGTCACGGCATGTGCGCGCGGGATGTCCGATAAGGACGGTACGTCGTCCACGTTGACTGCTCGTGTCCGGCTGGCTGCGGTGCGTCCACCGATTCGCACGGCGTCGTTCACTGTCCGTGATTGACAGTTCTCGGGATCGGCACAGGGTGGTCGTGAAGTGTGCTCGCGGGCGCGCTATGGTCCGTTCCGGTCGTCGGTGTGTCGACGTCACGGTGGAACGCTGTGTGACGCCGCGCCGGACGGCGAGCCCCTGCCGCGGCGCTGCCCGCGGGCCCCTGGTGGAAGGACCGAGCATGACGGTGACGAGCGAGACCACCCCGATCTCCCACTACGAACGCATCGGCGGCGCGGCCGCGGTGAAGGCCGCGGTGGAGCTGTTCTACGACAAGGTGCTGGCCGATCCGGATCTGGCCGGCTACTTCGCCGGCGTGGACATGGTGGAGCAGCGGCGGCACCTGGCGCTCATGCTGGCGGTGGTGCTCGGCGGCCCGAACGAGTACGCGGGCCGTGGCCTGGACGAGGCGCACCAGCCGCTGAACATCACCGGTGAGCACTACGCGAAGGTCGGTGAGCACCTGACCGCGACGCTGGTGGAGCTGGGTGTGCCGGCGGACGTGATCGCCGACGTGCAGGTCGTGCTCGGGCAGGTGCGGGAGCAGGTCGTGTCGGCGGGGGACGCCTGAGCGTGGACGTCGCACGGCTCAAGCAGAGCTGGTCCCTGGTCGCCGCGCACGGCGACCAGGTGCCGCTCTACTTCTATTCGACGCTGTTCCTGGCGCATCCGGAGACCCGGCAGATGTTCCCCACGAACATGGCCGGGCAGCGGGACCGTCTGGTGGCCGCGCTGGGGCATGTGGTGTCCCACGTGGACCAGGTGGACCGGCTGGTCGGGTTCCTGCGGGACCTCGGCGCGGATCACCGGAAGTTCGCGGTGCGCGCCGAGCACTACCCGGCGGTCGGTGAGGCGCTGCTGGCGACGTTGCGGCACTTCTGCGGCGACGCGTGGACCGAGGAGCTGGCCGCCGACTGGGCCGCCGCGTACGGGCTGGTGGCGCAGGTGATGACCGAGGGCGCGCAGGCCGCGGAGTCGAAGTCGCCGCCGTGGTGGGTGGCGGAGGTGCTGACGCACGAGCAGCGCACGTTCGACGTGGCGGTGCTGACCGTACGCCCGCAGTATCTGCTGCCGTTCACGCCTGGCCAGTCGATCGGGGTGTCGCATCCGGCGGTGCGGTCGTGGCGGTACTACTCGCCGGCGAACGCGCCGCGGCCGGACGGCACGGTGGAGCTGCATGTGCGGGCCGCGCCGGGTGGTGTGGTGTCGTCGCGTCTGGTGTACGGGTGCGCGGCCGGTGACCAGATCCACCTGGCGTCGCCGGTGGGGGACCGGTTGACGTTGTGGCAGGCCGGGGCGTCGGATCTGCTGCTGCTCGCCGGTGGTACCGGCTGGGCGCCGGTGAAGGCGCTGGTGGAGCAGGTCGCGGCGGAGGGTTCGGGGCGGCGGGTGGACCTGTACGTGGGTGCCCGGTCGCGCACGGAGTTCTACGACAGCGAGGCGATCGACAAGCTGGCGGCGACGCATCCGTGGCTGCGGGTGTCGTACGTGGCCGCTGCGGATCCGGCCCGGCCGGGTGAGTCGGTGCGTATCGCCGACCGGGTGCTGGCCGACGGGGACTGGCGGTCGCGGCACGTGTACGTGTGCGGCTCGGACGAGATGGTGGGTCATTCGGTGGCGGCGTTGACCGGCGCCGGGTTCCAGCCGGGTCAGGTGCATCACGAGGGTTACGGCAAGCACTGGTACGGCCCGGCGTGGCGGACGATGACGGGGGCTGACGAGTCGGAGGTGAACCGGTGAGCGCGGGTCCGATCAGCAGTTACGACGCGCAGCAGGTGTCCGGTCCGGTGCAGGTGCGGTTGACCTCGGACCGGGTGCGGCGGTGGGAGTTCGGGTCGGCGGCGTTCACCCGCCGCGGCTACGACCAGACCGATGTGGACCGGTTCCGGTTGCAGGTGGCCGACGAGCTGGATCTGCTGGCGGCGCAGGTGGCGAACCTGCGGGCGGAGAACGAGCGGCTCAACGACCATCTGGAGCTGCACCGGCACGGGGTGATCCCGAGCACGGAGGCGGCGGTGGCGCCGGCGGCGAAGGAGGTCAACCTGTTGTCGGCGGCGCAGCGGGAGGCCGAGCAGATCATCGCGCAGGCCCACGACTACGCGCGCCGGGTCGCCGAGTACGCCCGTACCCAGTATGAGAGTTACATGCGGGCGGCGGCGGAGGAGGCGAAGCGGGAGGCCGAGCGGGCGGTGACGGAGTATCGCAGCGCGGCCGGGAGCGGCTTCGACGACTCGGTGGCGACGCGGGAGGCGTTGCGGATCTTCGGCGAGATGATGATCTCGCACATGCAGGCGGCGGCCCGGCACCTCGACGACGGCAGTGAGCAGTTGTCGCGCACGATGGAGCGCATCGCGCGGGAGTTGCCGCAGGGCGGCGGGGCCGCGCCGCAGCCGGCGTTGTCGCGGCACCAGCGTTGAGTGGTGTCCCGGCCCGCGTGTGATCGCGGGCCGGGACGCGCCGGCCGGGTGTCAGGCGGTGACGGCGGCGATCGCGTCGGCGATGGGGGTGTCCCCGCCGACGAGTTCCAGGGTGTGCCCGGCGGTGGCCGGGGCGTACAGCAGGGCGAGCAGCACCCGGGCCACGTCGGCGCGGCTGATCGCGCCGGGTTCGACGTGCCGGGCCAGGGTGATCCGGCCGCCGGGTTCGTCGTCGGTGAGGCGGCCGGGCCGCAGCACCGTCACGTCGAGGTCCCGCGCGGTGACGTCGTCCTCGGCGGCTTTCTTGGCCCGCAGGTACGCCGCCCACACGTCGTCGGTGCCCTCGGCCGGTGCGGCGTCCACGCCCATCGAGGAGACCAGCAGGTAGCGGCGTACTCCGGCGCGGGTGGCGGCGTCGGCGAGCAGTACGGCGGCGCCGCGGTCGACGGTGTCCTTGCGGCCGGCGCCGCTGCCGGGTCCGGCGCCGGCGGCGAACACGACAGCGTCGGCGCCGGCCAGGTGGGCGGCGAGGGTGCCGGCGTCGGTGTGTTCCAGGTCGCAGACGACCGGTTCGGCGCCGGCGGCGCGTAGCGCGGCGGCGTGGTCGGGGTTACGGATCAGCCCGAGCGCGGTGTCTCCGCGTCCGGCCAGTTCCCGCTCCAGCAGTTTGGCGATCTTTCCGTGCCCTCCGGCGATGACGACGCGCATGGGCTCAACCTAGCCCGGACCCGGCGGCCCCGCCGGGCGACCGGCCTCGTCGATCATGAGGTTGGCGGTGCGACACGCCGGGCCGGACCACCGCCAACCTCATGATCGACGGCATCGGTCGGGTGAGCGGGTGGGAGGTGCGGGGCCGGCGAGGGACCATGGACGGGTGAGTGAGGCGTTCGAGGAACTGGCGCGGCTGGTGGCCGCCGGGGACGTGGTGGTGCTCAGCGGCGCGGGCCTGTCCACCGAGTCGGGCATCCCGGACTACCGGGGGCCCAGCGGCGCGGCGCGCCGGCACACCCCGATGACGTACCAGGAGTTCACCCGTGATCCGCTGGCCCGGCGGCGGTACTGGGCGCGCAGCCACCTGGGCTGGCAGACCATCGCCCGGGCGGCGCCCAACGACGGGCACCGGGCGGTGGCGCGGCTGCAGGACGCCGGGCTGCTCGGCGGGATCATCACGCAGAACGTCGACGGACTGCACACCGCCGCCGGCGCCACCGGCGTGATCGAGCTGCACGGCCGCCTCGACGAGGTGACGTGCCTGGACTGCGGCAACGCCACGGGCCGCGACGAGCTGCACCGGCGCCTGTCCGAGGCGAATCCGGGTTTCGACGCCCGGGTGGCGCGCGTCAACCCCGACGGTGACGTGGATCTGCCCGACGAGGCGGTGACCGGGTTCCGCACCGTCGACTGCGCGCTCTGCGGCACCGGCATGCTGAAACCGGACGTGGTGTTCTTCGGCGAGACGGTCCCCGCGCCCCGGGTGGCCGACTGTTTCGCGCTCGTCGAGCGGGCCCGGGCGCTGCTGGTGCTCGGCTCGTCGTTGACGGTGATGTCGGGCCGGCGGTTCGTGCTGCGGGCGGCCCGCCACGGCATCCCGGTGGCGATCGTCAACCAGGGCGTCACCCGCGGCGACGGGTACGCGGCGCTGCGCCTGGACGCCCCGCTGGGCGCCACCCTGTGCGCGCTGGCCGACCGGGTGGCGGCGGCTCCGGCACCGGTGTGATCAACCCCCGGGACATGAGCCGGAAACACGCCCGCTGGTAGCGTTGGGGGTGCCGGTACCACCCACGTGGGAGAGACCGTCGACCCGACGGCGCCGAAGGGGCAGATTCTCCCCGGAACCTCTCAGGCAAAAGGACCACGTGGGCAGGCGCTGTGGAGCGCGTCAGCGCGACTCAGGGGGAGGCCGACCCGTCGACCTCGCCCCACCAAGGAGCGCAGCGCATGACCGCAGAGCAGTTCGCCGACCGGCACATCGGCCCCGGCCGCGACGACGAACGCCGGATGCTGGACACCGTCGGTTACGGCTCCGTCGACGAGCTGATGGACGCCGCGATCCCCGAGGTGATCCGCTGGCACGGCACCCTCGACCTGCCCGCCCCGGCGAGCGAGCGGGAGGCGATCGCCGAGCTGCGTGCCCTCGCCGCCCGTAACACCGTCGCCGTGTCCATGATCGGCCTGGGCTACCACGGCACGCACACCCCGGCGGTGATCCGCCGCAACGTGCTGGAGAGCCCCGCCTGGTACACCGCGTACACGCCGTACCAGCCGGAGATCAGCCAGGGCCGGCTGGAGGCGCTGCTGAACTTCCAGACCATGGTCACCGACCTGACCGGTCTTGCGACCGCGAACGCCTCCATGCTCGACGAGGGCACCGCCGCGGCCGAGGCGATGACGCTCGCCCGCCGCGCGTCCAAGAGCAAGAGCCCGGTGTACGTGGTCGACGCCGACGCGCTGCCGCAGACCGTCGCGGTGATCGCCGGCCGCGCCGAGCCGCTCGGCATCGAGGTGCGCGTGGTCGACGTCGAACGCGACGAGCTGCCGGCGGAGTTCTTCGGCCTGCACCTGCAGTACCCGGGCGCGTCCGGGGCGGTCCGCGACCACCGTGCGCTGGTCGAGGCGGCGCACGGCGTCGGCGCGCTCGTGACGGTCGCGGCGGACCTGCTGGCGTTGACGTTGCTGCGCCCGCCGGGCGAGATCGGCGCCGACATCGCCGCCGGCACCACCCAGCGCTTCGGCGTACCGATGGGCTTCGGCGGGCCGCACGCCGGTTACCTGGCGGTGCGCTCGGGCCTGGAGCGGATGCTGCCCGGCCGCCTCGTCGGGGTGTCCCGCGACGCCGACGGCAACCCGGCGTACCGGCTGGCGTTGCAGACCCGCGAGCAGCACATCCGCCGGGAGAAGGCGACAAGCAACATCTGCACCGCCCAGGTGCTGCTCGCGGTGATGGCCGGCATGTACGCCGTCTACCACGGCCCGGACGGGCTGCGGGCCATCGCCCGGCGTACCCACGAGGCGGCGGCGCGGCTCGCGGCCGGGCTGCGCGCCGGGGGCGTGCGGGTCGCGGACGTCGCGTTCTTCGACACCGTCACCGCGACCGTGCCGGGCCGGGCCGCGCAGGTGGTGGCCGCTGCCGCCGAGCGTAACGTGAACCTGCGGCTGGTCGACGCCGACCGGGTCGGCATCTCCTGCGACGAGACCACCACGCCCGCGCACCTGCAGGCGGTGTGGGCGGCGTTCGGTGTCGACGGGTTCGACGGCGACACCGATACGGCCCTGCCGGACGGGCTGGCCCGCACGTCGGACTTCCTCACCCACCCGGTGTTCCACAGCCACCACTCGGAGACGGCGATGCTGCGCTACCTGCGCCGCCTGGCCGACTTCGACTACGCGCTGGACCGCGGCATGATCCCGCTGGGGTCGTGCACGATGAAGCTCAACGCCACCACCGAGATGGAACCCATCACCTGGCCGGAGTTCGCGCACCTGCACCCGTTCGCGCCGGACGCGCAGACCGCCGGGTACCGGGAGCTGATCGCGCAGCTGGAGGGCTGGCTGGCCGAGGTCACCGGCTACGACGCGGTCAGCGTGCAACCGAACGCCGGATCGCAGGGTGAGCTGGCGGGGCTGCTGGCGATCCGCGGCTACCACCGGGAGCGCGGCGAGGCCCACCGCGACGTGTGCCTGATCCCGTCGTCGGCGCACGGCACCAACGCCGCGTCCGCCGTCATGGCCGGCATGCGGGTCGTGGTGGTCGGCTGCGACGCCGACGGCAACGTCGACCTGGTCGACCTCGACGCGAAGATCGACAAGCACCGGGACGCGCTCGCCGCGATCATGGTGACGTACCCGTCGACGCACGGCGTGTACGAGACCGGCATCGCCCAGCTGTGCGCGAAGGTCCACGACGCGGGCGGCCAGGTGTACGTCGACGGCGCGAACCTCAACGCGCTGGTCGGGTTCGCCAAGCCGGGCCGGTTCGGGGCGGACGTGTCGCACCTGAACCTGCACAAGACGTTCTGCATCCCGCACGGCGGCGGCGGCCCCGGCGTCGGGCCGGTGGCGGTGCGTTCGCACCTGGCGCCGTTCCTGCCCGGTGACCCGCTCGGCGCGCGCGCCGACGGGCGGCCGGCGATCTCGGCGGCGAACCACGGGTCGGCGGGGATCCTGCCGATCCCGTGGGCGTACCTGCGGATGATGGGCGCCGACGGGCTGGCCCGCGCCACCGGCGTGGCCGTCCTGGCCGCGAACTACGTGGCGGCGCGGCTGCGCAACCACTTCCCGGTGCTGTACGCCGGTAACAAGGGCCTGGTCGCGCACGAGTGCATCCTGGACCTGCGTCCGCTGACCAAGGCCACCGGCGTGAGCGTCGACGACGTGGCGAAGCGGCTGATCGACTACGGCTTCCACGCGCCGACGATGTCGTTCCCGGTGGCCGGGACGCTGATGGTGGAGCCGACCGAGAGCGAGGACCTGGCCGAGCTGGACCGCTTCTGCGACGCGATGATCGCGATCCGGGCGGAGATCGACAAGGTCGGCTCGGGGGAGTGGCCGGCGGGGGACAACCCGCTGTCGAACGCGCCGCACACGGCGGCGATGGTGTCGGCCGACGAGTGGCCGCACCCGTACCCGCGGTCGGTGGGTGCCTACCCGGCGGGTGTGGACCGGGCGGGCCGGTACTGGCCTCCGGTGCGGCGCATCGACGGCGCGTATGGCGACCGGAACCTGGTCTGCTCGTGTCCCGCGCCGGAGGCGTTCGAGGACTGAGCGGCTGACGCCGGGGCGGTGGGCTCTCGCCGCCCCGGCCGGTGCGCCGGACGGTCATGACCGGCGCGTACGCTCACTGACGCTGCGTGATCGCTCAGGCGACGAGGGCGTGGCGGGCCGGACCCCGGTGCGGGGCGATGGTGCGCCCGTCGGGGAGCAGCTCACCGGTGTCCTCGAAGACGATGACACCGTTGCAGAGCAGGCTCCAGCCCTGCTCAGGGAAGCAGGCGAGGACGCGGGCGGCCTCTCGGTCGGTCGCGTCGGCGGAGGGGCAGGTGGGCTGGTGCTGACACATCGGGTTCTCCGGACTGTGGGGGCACTGTGTCATGGTTCACATGACCAGTGACGCACAGTACCAAGCGAAACTGCGCGGCATCGAGCAAGGATGCGTCTTGTTCACCCAGAATGGGCTGAACGGATGACCCGTAACGGCCCGGACGTCGTGGAAGCGCTCCCACAGGTGGAGGTCGATGCACCCGGCGCCCCGCCCGGATGCCGCCGCCGAATCGTCGAGACCGCCCGGCTGCACTGGTCGATCGGCGACGGCGGCGACCCCGCCGACCTGGCACAACGCTTCCTCGCCGCACACGGCATCGACCGCGCCGACCTCACCCGGCCCGGCCGCCACGACCCCGGCACCGGCGTGTGCGGCGCCGCGCTGTACCTGTCCGCCGCCGCCGGCGCGTACGCCATCGGCGTGTCGCCCGGCGCGCCCAGCCCCGCGCCGGCGCTGCCCGACCTGGTCGTGGTCGTCTACCACCACACCGACCATCCGGCGGCACCCCGGCCACCGGCGCCGGCGGGGTGGCGGCTCGGCCCGTGGCGGGACAGCTGGACCCCTGCTGCGCACGCCGACGCCGTCGGCGCGGTCCGCGCCGCCATCGCCCGCGGCGACGTCTACCAGGTCAACATCGTCGGCCACGCCGCCGCCCCGTACAGCGGCGATCCGCTGCCCGCGCTGGCCCGCCTCGCCGCGCTGCCCGGTGCCCGCTACGGCGGCACCCTGCACGGCCCCGGCTGGGCACTCGGCTGCGCCTCCCCGGAGACCCTCATCGCCGTCGAACACGGCCGGCTGGTCACCCGCCCCATCAAGGGCACCCGCCCCGCCACCCCCGCCGGACGCCGCGACCTGCTCGCCTCGGCCAAGGAACGCGCCGAACACGTCATGATCGTCGACCTGGAACGCAACGACCTCGCCCGCATCGCCCGCACCGGCTCGGTGCGCGTCGACGAGCTGTTCGCCGTACGCCGCTGGTGTGACCTGTGGCAGGCCGAGTCGACGGTGTCGGCGGCGCCCGCCGACGGCCTCGGCCTGGCCGACCTGCTGCGCGCCGTCTGCCCCGGCGGGTCGGTCACCGGCGCACCCAAACACGCCGCCCTGACGCACATCGGCGCGCTGGAGCCGGTCGGACGCGGCGCGAGCATGGGCGCGCTCGGCTGGGTCGGCCCCGACCGCCTCGACCTGGGCCTGACCATCCGCACCGCCGCCGCCGACGGGAACCTGCTGCACCTGTGGGCCGGGGGAGGCATCACCTGGGACAGCGACCCGGCCGCCGAGGTCGCCGAAGCCGCCGCCAAGGCCGCCCCGATCCGCGCCCTGCTCGCCGGCTGACGAGCCGGCGCCGGCGGCCCGGCCTTCTCGCGTCGGCCCGGCCTTCTCGCGGCGGCTCCGCGGGCCGGTAGCGGCCGTGCGCGGCGCGCTCAGCCGGCGGCGGCGAACTCGTCGAGGGCGGCGACGACCCGCTCGCCGATGCCGTGCCCGCCGCCGTGCCCGCCGGACTCCACGATCTCCAGCCGCGCGTCCGGCCAGTCCCGGGTCAACTGCCACGCGATGTCCGGCGGGCCACTGACGTCCAGCCGGCCCTGCACCAGCACCCCCGGAATGCCCGCCAGCCGGCCCGCGTCGCGCAGCACCTGCCCGTCCGGCTGGAAACCCCGGTTCGCGAAGTAGTGCGTCACCAGCCGCGTGAACCCGTACCGGAACACCGGATCGCCGAACCGCGGATCCGGCGCGAACCCGCCCGCGAGCGACACGTGCACGTCCTCCCAGTCACACCAGTCCCGTGCCGCCCGCTCCCGCACCGCCGGGTCCGGGTCGTTGACCAGCCGCGCGTACGCCGCCGACAGGTCACCGTCACGGTCCGCCTCGGGCACCCCGTCACGGAACCGCGCCCACTCCTGCGGGAACACCCGGCCCATGTCCCGGGTCACCCACTCGATCTCCCGGTTCGTGTTGGCGACCACGCTGAACAACACCAGCGCGCTCACCCGACCCGGGTGCCGCTGCGCGTACGCCAGCGCCAGCGACGACCCCCACGACGCGCCGCACAGCAGCCACCTGTCGACCCCCAGATGCGCGCGCAGCACCTCCATGTCGGCCAGCAGATGCCCGGTGGTGTTCACCGACAGGTCGGTGGACGGATCCGACGCCGGGGGAGTGCTGCGCCCACAACCACGCTGGTCGAACAACACGATCCGGTACGCGGCCGGGTCGAACAGCCGCCGCCACGACGCGCCCGCGCCCGAACCCGGCCCGCCGTGCACCACCAGCGCCGGCCGGCCGTCCGGGTTGCCGCACGTCTCCCAGTACACGCGCTGCCCGTCACCGACGTCCAGCATCCCCTGCGCGTACGGCTCGATCGGCGGATACATGCGGCGGCCTCCCTGCGACGGTGTCCGCACACCCTACGAGCCCCGCCGTCTCGGCGGGTGCCCCCCGCGCAGAGGTAAGCAACGGATAGCCTTCCGGGCATGACTATGCGCCCGATCCGGATCATCGGCGACCCCGTGCTGCGCACCCCCAGCGAACCCGTCACCAGCTTCGACGCCGAACTGCGCGCCCTCGTCACCGACCTGATGGACACGCTGCTCGGCGCACCCGGCCGAGCCGGCGTCGCCGCACCCCAGATCGGCGTCAACGCCCAGGTGTTCGTCTACGAAGCCGACGGCCGGCGCGGCCACATGATCAACCCCACGCTGGAGTTGTCCGACGAACTCCAGGACGACGAGGAGGGCTGCCTGTCCATCCCCGGCCTGTACTTCCCGACCCCCCGCGCGCTGCACGCCACCGCACACGGCTACGACCAGCACGGCGAACCGCTCACCATCACCGGCAGCGGCTTCCTCGCCCGCGCCCTGCAACACGAGACCGACCACCTGCGCGGACGCCTCTACGTCGACACCCTGCGCGGCGACACCCGCCGCCGCGCCCTGCGCGAGATCCGCGCCGGCCGGTTCGACTCACCCAGCCGCGGCCGCTGACGTCAACGCGCACTCGGTGAACCCGGCCACCCGGGAGAACCCCAGCCGCTCGTACAACCGCACCGCCGCCGCGTTGTCCGCCCGCACGTTCAACGTCACATGATCCACCGACGTGCGCAGCCGGGCGCACAACGCCGCCACCACACCCGCACCCAGACCACGACCCCGCACGTCCGGATGCGTCGTCACATTCCCCAGCGCCGCGACCCGCCACCGCGGCGAGAACACGTGCACCCCCGCCACCGCCACCAGCCGGCCGTGCTCCCGCACCCCCACGTACTGGCCCGTGTCCAGCATCCGCGGATCGAACCAGTTCCCCGGATACGCCACCGCGTACAACCCGGCCAGCTCCGCCGCGTCCGCCGGCCCCAACGGCTCACCCACCGCCAGCACCGCCGCAAGCCGCCCCGGATCCGTCAACGCCATCCGGTGATGCGCCACCGCCTCCGACACCACGAACCAGCGGCCCACCGCCGCCTCCAGACCGGGGGACAGGTGCGCCCACATCCGCGCCGGCAACACCGGCGCCGCCTCCGCCAGCAACCCCGCCAGATCCGGCACCCGATCCGGCGCCGCGAACGCCAGCAACGTCGGCAACTCCACCCCGTGATACAGCAACACCACCTGGTCGCCACGCCGGAACCACGACGTGTACGGCCAGAAGAAATCGTCCAGATCACCCAACTGGTACGCGTGCAACACCGGATCCCGGCCCAGCAGACCCGCCAGCACCGCCCGGTCGTGCTCCGCCCGCACCGCCACCGCGATCAGCCCGCCATCCACTGGTCGTAACCCAACCGGGCCACCAGCGCCAGCACCACCACCAGCAGCACCACCCGCACGAACCCGGCACCCCGCCGCAACGCCATCCGCGCGCCCACCGCCGCCCCCACCACGTTGCACACCGCCATCGCCGCACCCAACGCCCACCACACGTGCCCTGTCAACCCGAACACCACGAGCGCACCCAGATTCGTGCCCGCGTTGACCACCTTCGCCATCGCCGACGCGTGCACGAAATCCGAACCCAGAATCGCCGTGAACGCCAACACCAGGAACGTCCCCGTACCCGGCCCGATCAACCCGTCGTACAGGGCGATGCCCAGACCGGCCACCGCCACCGCCACCACCACCCGCCGAGGGGTCCGCCGCTGCGGCGACGCCACCACACCCAACGACGGCCGCGCCAGCACGAACACCGCCACCGCCACCAGCACCACGAGCACCACCGGCCGATACGCGCTACCCGGCACCGCACCCGCCAACGCCGCACCCAACCCCGCCGTCAGCACCGCCAACCCGGCCGCCGGACCCGCCACCGCCCAATCCAGCTTCGTCCGCCGCGCATACGTCACCGCCGCCGTCGACGTACCGAAGATCGCCGCCAGCTTGTTCGTGCCCAACGCCGTCGCCACCGGCACACCCGGCGCCGCCACCAGCAACGCCGGCAACAACAACAGACCACCGCCACCCACCACCGCGTCCACCCACCCGGCGAGAAGGGCAGCGGTCAGCAACGTCGTCAACGACAGGGCATCCACCGCCGCATTCTGCCCACGCCACCACCAGCGACAAGGCCCCCTGTGGCCAGCCTCACCGCCCCCGGCGACGCCGCAACCACACCCCGACCGACCCCACCGCCACGAACACCAGCATCGAACAGCACAACAGTTTCAGCACCCGGCAAGACTCCCACGACGACGTAGGGTGTCCAGGTGCGCCTGGCCACCTTCAACCTGCTGCACGGCCGATCCCTCACCGACGGGCTCGTCGACCCCGACCGGCTCACCGCCGCCGTCACCGACCTCGACGCCGACGTCCTCGCCCTCCAGGAAGTCGACCGCGACCAGACCCGCAGCGGCAGACTCGACCTCACCGCCGTGGCCGCCCGCGCCCTGCACGCCGACCACCACCGCTTCGCCGCCGCCGTCGTCGGCACCCCCGGCGAACAGTTCCGCCCCCTCACCCACGACGACGACGGCCACGGCGAACCCCTCTACGGCATCGGCCTGATCAGCCGCCACCCCGTCCGCTCCTGGCAGGTCACCCGCCTGCGCGCCGCACCCGTCCGCTCACCCATCTACGCACCCGGCCCCGGCGGCGGACTCGTCCTGCTCCGCGACGAACCCCGCGTCGTCCTCGCCGCCGTCCTCGACACCCCCCACGGCCCCCTCACCGTCGCCGCCACCCACCTGTCCTTCGTCCCCGGCTGGAACGTCTGGCAACTACGCCGCGTCGTCCGCGTCCTGCGCACCCTGCCCGCACCCCGGATCCTGCTCGGCGACCTCAACCTGCCCGCCGGACCCGCCGCCGCGCTCACCCGCTGGCAGCCCCTCGCACGGCGCCCCACCTACCCGGCCGGACAACCCCGCGTCCAACTCGACCACATCCTCGCCGACCGGCACGGCCTCGACCGGCTCCCACCCGTCACCGCCGTCCACACACCGCTGGCCACCATCTCCGACCACCGGCCCCTCGTCGTCGACCTCGGCTGACGCTCAGCCCAGCCCGCTCTGCCGCCGCGCCGCGTCCACCGCGTTACGGAACAACATCGCCACCGTCGTCGGACCCACCCCGCCCACACGCGGCGTGATCGCACCCGCCACCTCGGCACACGACTCGTCCACGTCCGGCAGCAACCGCCGCCCCTCGTACCGCACCCCGCCACCGACCACCACCGCACCCGGACGCACATGCTCCGGCTGCACGATCCCCGGCACCCCCGCCGCCGCGATCAGGATCTCCGCCCGCCGCGTGTACCGCGGCCAGTCCGCCACCCCCGTGTGCACCACAGTCACCGCCGCGTTCGCCGTCGGCCGCTTCTGCGCCAGCAACATCGCAAGCGGCCGCCCCAACGTCGCACCCCGGCCCAGGATCACCACCTCCCGGCCCGCCACCGGCACACCGTGGAACGCCAGCAACGCCTCGATCCCCGCCGGCGTACACGGCAACGGACCCGGCAACCCCAACGCCAGCCGGCCCATGTTCACCGGATGCATCCCGTCCACGTCCTTGTCCGGATCCAGCTCCGCCAACGCCCGGTCGTAGTCCAGACGACCCGGAATCGGATACTGCACAAGCACCCCGTGCACCGACTTGTCCGCGTTGAAATCCGCCAGCACCGCGTGCAGATCCGCCTGCGACGCCGACGCCAGCAGATGCACGTGCGGCGACACGAAACCCAGCTCCGCCGCCTGGCGTTGCTTGATCCGGATATAACCCGCGCTCGCGTCGTCGTCACCCACCAGCACCGTCGCCAGCGCCGGCGTCACCCCCGCCGCACGCAGCTCCGCCACCGACGCGGCGACCTCCGACAACACCCGCTCCGCCACCGGGGCACCCGGCAGCAACCGCGCAGAAGACATACGACACCTCGCCCGCGGAGGCCCAGGCGGTCGACCCCCGCGACGAGCTCCCCGATGGTTCACCCATCCCCGTGCCGCCAGTCGCGTTCCCCCTCAGCCTGCCACAGCCTCCACCGCCACCGCATCCACCACCGCCTGCCACCCCGGCAACGCCGCCAGCAAACCGTCCGCCCGCCGCCGCCGATCCGCCGTCGACGCCACATCCAGATCCGCCAGGACCGACCCGAACGCCCGCTCCCGCTCCGGCGCCACCTGGCCCAACACCACGTGACACCGCGCGTACGTCACCAGCACCCAGAACATCGCCTCCCGATGCCGCCCCGCCTCGATCAGCTCAGCCGCACCGTCGAACACCACCGGACGCCCCGCCGCACCCAGATCCGCCCCGAACGCGAACCCCTCCCGCGGCAACCGCGACGCCTCGTCGAACACCACCGCCAACCCGGCCAGATGCTCCCGCACCCGCGCCGCATCCACACCCACACCGCCACCGTCGAGCGTGTCCAGCAGGCTCCCGTACCGATCCGCGAACCCGAACCGCGACAACACCCGCTCCGCCCGCACATACCGCCGCCGCACCGTCGGATCCGCCAGCCCCGCCACCGCCGGCCACACCGCCAGCAACGACGTGGGAAACACCCACGCCAGCACCTGCTCCGCGGCCGACGATTCGGCGTCGACCGCCCGCAGGCCGGCCTCGATGCGCCGCCGCACACCGGCGCACCGCGCCCGCACCCACACCGGATCCGCGAACCCCGCCGTCACCCGCTCCCGCACCGCGGCGAGCCGCCCCGACGGATCCGCGATCACCCCATCGGTACGGAACATCGGCGCGAACACCCACGACCCCAGCACATCCTCCGGGCCGCCCAACTCCGCCCACGTGACAGTGCTGACCTCCAGCAACACCCCCCGGTGCACGAACTTACCCACCTTCACACCCGGCTCCCGGCGCACCAGCAGCACGTCCACGTCCGACCACACCGGCAGCACCGCGTCGTCCGGCAACCCCACAGTCGACCCGCTGAACAACGCGCCCTCGATCGACGGATCGACGCGCATCCGCTCCCGCACCCACCCGAGCGCCACCGCCCGCGCCGCACCCACCCGCATCCGCCCGATCCTGCCAGCCCGACAGCGCACCGACAGACCCATTCTGGATACGTACGGTTGTCGATCGGACACACGACGTGGAATATCGACGTAAGTGACTGTCGTCGACATCGTGTGGGGCGATACGAATGACGGGCTACCACCCGATCCTCAAAGGACGCCAAGCCGAACTCCAGGCCGTCAGCCACATCCCCGACGAACTCGCACCACACATCCTCCCGATCTTCGACCTGCCACCCTCCAAGCACGGTCCGATCACCGACGCATGCACCTTCAGCCAACGCGCACAGGACAGCATCCCGCGTGACATGGCCATCGCCGTCGACGTGCGCCACCTCCCCGAGCCCACCACCGGCACCCGCCGGCCACTCCGCGACATCGCCGATGACCTGCACCCGTGGGGGATCCCCGCGCTGCCCGTCGCCCACCTGAACGACACCCCCGCACAACTGGCCGACGTCCGTTACGCCGCCGCGCCCTACGGTGGCGTTCTCCGGCTCCCCGCCCACCACACCGAACCGGACGACGCCGAACCGACGCACGACTGAGCCACGTCCTGTCCGCCACCGAACTGCGACCCGAGAACTGCACCCTCGTCATCGACGTTGCCGAGGTGGCATCCGACCGGCACCTCACGACAGCCGAACCCCTCGTTCGCAAACACCTCGTATGGGCCGGACGCCACCCCTGGAAGGCGGTCGTCGTCGCCGCCGGAGCGATGCCCGCCACGATCTCCCACGTACCAGCCGGCACCGCCATCCCGCTCCGCAGGCGGGACTTCGACCTCTGGCAGCGACTCAAGGACCATGACATCCAGTTCGCCGACTACGGCGTCACTCACCCCGGCGCCGGCTCGGGACGCCGAGGGCCAGCACCCAACATCCGCTACACCCACCAGGACGCCTGGTGGACCTACCGTGCGCCCAGCGACGGCATGGACAACGGAAACACCGGCATCTACGACATCTGCCAGGCCCTTGTATCCGCCGACCACTGGCCGCCCACCGGGCGTCACTTCTCCTGGGGCGACGAGCAGATCGCCCTGCGCGCCGCCCACCACGCCGGCCCCGGCACCGCCACCCAATGGATAGCCTGGGCAACCTCACACCACCTGTCGTACGTCGCCGCCCAACTCGGCCTGACAGCTATCGCTTGACCAACCCCGACAACGCCCGGTTGGTACGGTTCGCCGCCACCGCCGCCCGCTGCTGACCCGCCGTCACCTCGATGTACGTCTGCGACGACGCCAACGACGCATGCCCCAGCAACCGCATGATCTCCGCCGCGCTCGCCCCGTCCTCCGCCAGCCGCGTCGCGAACGTGTGCCGCAACGCGTGCAACCGCGCACCCCGCGGCACCCGGTCACCGATGCCCGCCCGCCGGTAACACGACTCCACCAGGTACTGCAGCCCACCCCGACGCAACGCCTCACCCTGCCGATCCACCAGGAACGGAGAATCCGGCCGCACGCTGCGCGACCCGAACCGGTACCGCCGGCTGTCCAGGTAACCCACAAGCGCCCGGTCGACGCCGTCCTCGATCGGCACCGTACGCGGCCGTCCGCCCTTACCCGCCACGTCCACCCGCCGCTCACCGTCGCGCCCGGCCACCGACGACACCCGCAGCGCCAGCAGTTCCGAAAGCCGCAACCCCGCGCACAACGCCAGCGCCAGCACCGCCAGGTCGCGCTCCGGCCACGGGTCACGCTGCCGGCCCTCCGCCCGGGCCACCGCCGCCAGCAACTCCTCCGGGGTGTCCTCGCCCCGCAGCGGCTTGGGCCGGGGGAGAGGCGCGCGGGGCCGCCCCACCGCCGGCATCGGATTCCCCGGTACGACACCCTCCGCGACCAGGAACGTGAAGAAGCTGTTCCACGTCGACCAGGCACGATGGACCGACGCGGCGGCCCGGGGAGCGGCGAACCGCGCGAACGCCGCGCGCATCACCTTGGGGGAGAGGGAGCTGACGGGCGCGTGCAGGGGAGAGGCGTCACCGTCGGTGGCGACCAGCTCGGCCACCGTGGTCAGATCCCTCCGGTACGCGGCCAGGGTGTGGGGGGAGGGCTTACGGGTGGCCCGGGCGGTCAGGAACTCTTCGATCAGAGCGCCTACCGTTTCGTCCGGTTTGTCATGCATAAGGGATATTATGCATGATTCTCGCGTTCCCGCCAGGAGGCCCACATCAGGGGAGCAGGAGCGACCAACGCCTTGATCACCTCCATCTCGCCGAGATGGAGGTGACCCCAGTGCTCCGATGCAGCCACATCGGCGAACTGGCGGCAGCTCAGGCGATCATGAGGTTGACCGGGAGTGCTGTCTGATCTGTCGCCGCCAGCTTCATGATCGGCGGACGGTGGGTCGAGTGAGGTGGGATTCGGCGGGGGACGCTCGGGTCGCCCGGTGGGTGGGCCGGCCCGGTCATCGGTGCCTGGACGCAACGGCGGCGACATCGTGTATGGAGGCGTGAGCCGGCTCGCGGCGAGCTCGCTGCCGCTGCCAACGCTCGCCAGGTTGAGCACACGGCCCGGCGGCACGACAGCGGTGACTGCGTGACACTCCGGCGCCCCCGAAGGCCCGCAAAGGCGGTCACTTGCCTCGCGCGGGCCCTCGGGGAGCTCCCGCCTCAGCGTTACTTGACATAATGTGCATTATCGAATCGCATCACGAGGGAACTCAGACCGGCTGCGGGTCGCGGTGTTCGGCCTCGCCCGCCTCCATGTCCTCGACGGACCGCAGATCCGGCATGGCGCGCACCGCGGGCGCGAGCACGGCGACGCCGGCGAGCGCCAGCATGACGGCGGCGAAGCTGCCGAACACCACCGGGGCCGGCACCCGGTCGATCAGCAGACCGGACAACGCCGGGCCGAACGGCGCCACGACCAGCGCGATGAAGCTGGTGGCGGCGTTCGCCCTCCCCTGGAGGTCGCCGGGGGTCAGCAGCGTCTGCAGGGTCAGCATGCTGATGTTCGCAGCCGGTACGACCAGGACGCAGGCACCGGCCAGCGCGCCCAGGACCAGCCCGTTGTCGGTGGTGGCCATGACGGCGGTCAGCACGCCGCAGGCCCAGATGACCGCGAGGATCAGCCAGCGGGTGGGTACCCGGGCGGTCAGCCAGGACGCGACGAGTGACCCGGCGACGGCGCCGAGCCCGACGCAGGCCATGACGGTTCCGGCGGACAGGCCGGAGGCGCCGTTGCGGACCGGCACGACGATGATCGCCAGCAGGACACCGGCGAACGCGAAGTTCAGGACGGCGCCGCTGAGCAGCGTGAACCGCAGTGCGGGGTGGCGCCACAGGAACCGGATGCCGGCTACCGCCTGCCGGGGCAGCGACTCCCCCGGCTTGGTCAGGGTCCGGCCGAGCGGGCCGCGCAGCAGGGCCACGGCGGCCAGGGAGACGGCGTACGAGACCGCGTCGACGAGGAACGGCAGCGCCGGGGCGAGGCCGAACAGGAAGCCGCCGAGCGGCGGGCCGGCCAGGTGGACGACGCCGTTGCGGGTCTCGTTGAACACGGTGGCCGTACGCAGGTCGCGGGCCGGGACGACGGCGCGGGTGGCCGCCGCGGCCGCGGGTTGCAGCGCGGCGCCGAGGCCGGCGTTGGCGGCGGCGAGGAGCGCGATCAGCAGGACGGGGGCGTCTCCGACGACGGCGAGCACGGTGACGCCGGTGACGGCGAGCAGCGCGCCGCCGTCGCAGCAGAGCATGAGGAGGCGCCGGTCGCGGCGGTCGGCGAGCAGGCCGGCGGGCAGGAGTACGAGGACGAGTGCCATGCCCTCGGCGAAGGCGACGAGGCCGGCGTCGGTGGCGGAGCCGGTTGTCATCAGGACGAGTAGCGGTGTGGCGACGGCGGTGACCTGGGTGCCGAGTTTGGAGGCGGTCCGGGCGACGGCGATCAGGAGGAAGTCGCGGTTGTGTCGCAGGCCGGTGGGCGGCATGGGGGGCTCCGTGGGCGTGGTGGCGGGCGGGAGGTCGGCTCCACCGGGTGGGTAGACGACGGACCCGGGCGGGCGGGGTGCCGCCCGCCCGGGTCGCCAGGCGGATCAGGTGTGGCCGGGGCCGGTGGCCCTGTCGCCACTGCCGTCTCAGCCGTTGCAGCAGGCGATGCTGATGCTGCTGGACTGCGGCGGGATCGCGTGGCGGGTGCCGTTCTGCGTGGCCATGGCCTGCAGGTTGAGGAGCTTCGTCATGGGGGTTCACCTCCTTCGTGGGTGTGGTGGTCGGGCCTCCGGTGTGTCCCGGAGGGCCGTCGGTGGGTGCCGACGGGGTCTGTGGGTGCCGGCTGGTTCAGCTCGCGGCGAGGAGGTGGCCGGTGGTCGCGACGTGGGTGGGCGCGTCGAGGAAGGGCAGTGTGACCCCGGTGTGGTGCAGCGCGGCGTGCATGGCGGAGAGGATTCCGGCGCCGCCGGCGGCGAGGTCGGTGGAGATTCGCAGCAGGGTGTCGCCGGGGAACGCGAGCCGGCCGTCGAGGGCGTACGCGTGCCAGGCGAGCCGGGTCAGGTGCGCCGGGTGGTGGCGGGACGCGTCGTCGCGGACGAGGCTGACGGGCCGGTACGGGGCCGGTGGTGGGTCGTCGGCGATCCGCGCGGTGGCCGCCGGAGAGGCGTGGCTGGATCCCGCCGTCGCCCGGCGGCTGCTCGACGACCTCGCCGCCCGGCCCGACCCGGGGCTGCCCACACCGGTGCAGATGCGCGGGCTCACCCCGAGGGAGCGCGAGGTGCTGGTGCTCATGGCGTACGGGATGTCGAACCGGGAGATCGCCGAGCATCTCGTGCTCGGCGACGCGACGGTCAAGACCCACGTCAGCCGGGTCCTGACGAAGTTGGGGATGCGGGACCGGACACACGCGGTGGTGGCCGCGTACCAGTGCGGCCTGGTGGAACCCGGCACGGCGCCGCCGGCCCGGATGGCCGGCCTGTCCCGCTGAGGCCCGCGGCGCGGCCGGGAGCCTCAGCGGGTACGGCGGTCAGGCGCCGACGTAGTCGGCCAGGTGCTCGCCGGTGAGCGTCGACCGGGCTGCCACCAGATCCGCCGGGGTGCCTTCGTACACGATCCGGCCGCCGTCGTGTCCGGCGCCCGGGCCGAGGTCGATGATCCAGTCGGCGTGCGCCATGACGGCCTGGTGGTGCTCGATCACGATGACGGACTTCCCGGCGTCGACGAGCCGGTCGAGCAGGCCGAGCAGTTGGGCGACGTCGGCCAGGTGCAGGCCGGTGGTGGGTTCGTCCAGGACGTACACCCCGCCCTTGTCCCCCATCCGGGTGGCGAGCTTGAGCCGCTGCCGCTCCCCTCCGGACAGGGTGGTGAGGGGTTGACCGAGCGTGAGGTAGCCGAGGCCGACGTCGGCGAGCCGGTCGAGGATGGTGTGGGCGGCCGGGGTGCGGGCGTCGCCGTCGCTGAAGAAGGTCTCGGCTTCGTCGACGGACATGGCGAGGACCTCGCTGATGTCGCGGCCGCCGAGGTGGTAGTCGAGGACGGCGGGCTGGAACCGCTTGCCTTCGCAGTCCTCGCAGGTGCTGGCGACGCCGGCCATCATGCCGAGGTCGGTGTAGATGACGCCGGCGCCGTTGCAGGTCGGGCAGGCGCCTTCGGAGTTGGCGCTGAACAGGGCGGGTTTGACGCCGTTGGCCTTGGCGAAGGCCTTGCGGATGGGGTCGAGCAGGCCGGTGTAGGTGGCGGGGTTGCTGCGGCGGGAGCCGCGGATGGCGGTCTGGTCGATGCTGACGACGTCCTCACGTTTGGCCAGTGAGCCGTGGATGAGGCTGCTCTTGCCGGAGCCGGCGACGCCGGTGACGACGACCAGGACGCCGAGGGGGATGTCGACGTCGACGTCGCGCAGGTTGTGGGTGCGGGCGCCGCGGATCGGCAGGGAGCCGGTGGGCGTACGCAGCTTCTCCTTGAGGGTGGCGCGGTCGTCGAGGTGGCGGCCGGTGGTGGTGTCGCTGGCGCGCAGGCCGGCGAGTGTGCCTTCGTAGCAGATGGTGCCGCCGGCGGTGCCGGCGCCGGGGCCGAGGTCGACGACGTGGTCGGCGATGGCGATGGTCTCGGGTTTGTGTTCGACGACGAGGACGGTGTTGCCCTTGTCGCGGAGTTGGAGCAGGAGGTTGTTCATGCGGGCGATGTCGTGCGGGTGCAGGCCGATGGTGGGTTCGTCGAAGACGTAGGTGACGTCGGTGAGGGACGAGCCGAGGTGGCGGATCATCTTGGTGCGCTGGGCCTCGCCGCCGGAGAGGGTGCCGGCGGGGCGGTCGAGGCTGAGGTAGCCGAGGCCGATCTCGACGAAGGAGTCGAGGGTGTCCCCCAGTGCCTTGAGCAGCGGGCCGACGGAGGGTTCGCGCAGGTCGCGTACCCAGGTGGCGAGGTCGCTGATCTGCATGGCGCAGGCGTCGGCGATGTTGATGCCGTTGATCTTCGAGGAGCGGGCTTCGGGGGCCAGCCGGGTGCCGTCGCAGTCGGGGCAGGCGGTGAACGTGATGGCGCGTTCGACGAAGGCGCGGATGTGGGGCTGCATGGCGTCGACGTCCTTGGCGAGCATCGACTTGGTGATGGTGGGGATGATGCCGGTGTAGGTGAGGTTGATGCCGTCGACCTTGATCTTCGTGGGTTCCTTGTGGAGCAGGTCGTCGAGTTCGCGTCTGGTGTAGTCGCGGATGGGCTTGTCGGGGTCGAACAGGCCGCTGGAGCGGAAGATGCGGCCGAACCAGCCGTCCATGCTGTAGCCGGGGATGGTGATGGCGCCCTCGTTGAGGGAGAGCTTCTCGTCGTAGAGGACGGTGAGGTCGAAGTCGGTGACGGTGCCGCGGCCCTCGCAGCGGGGGCACATGCCGCCGAGGCGGTTGAAGGTGCCCTTCTTGGTCTGGGTCTTGCCGGGGCCGCGGTCGACGGTGATGGCGCCGGCGGCGCGGACGGAGGGGACGTTGAAGGAGTAGGCGTTGGGCGGGCCGATGTGAGGGTCGCCGAGGCGGCTGAACAGGATGCGGAGCATGGCGTTGACGTCGGTGGCGGTACCGACGGTGGAGCGGGGGTCGGCGCCCATGCGTTCCTGGTCGACGATGATGGCGGTGGTGAGGCCTTCGAGGACGTCGACTTCGGGGCGGGACAGGGTGGGCATGAAGCCCTGGACGAAGGCGCTGTAGGTCTCGTTGATGAGGCGCTGGGACTCGGCGGCGATGGTGCCGAAGACCAGTGAGCTCTTGCCGGAGCCGGAGACGCCGGTGAAGACGGTGAGGCGGCGTTTGGGTATCTCCACGTCGACGTTGCGCAGGTTGTTCTCGCGGGCGCCGTGGACGCGGATGACGTCGTGGCTGTCGGCGTGGTGCAGGCCGGTGGTGGCCTTGCTCATGGTGCTCTCCGTCCGGTGGTGCGGGTGTCAGTCGAGCCAGTTGCCGTCGCGCATCAGGGTGCGGCCGGGTAGTTCGTCGGCTTCGCGCCATGCCTGGATGCGGTGTGGGGTGATGCGGTACCAGCGGTAGGGCGTGGTCAGGGTACGGGGCGCGTCGGTCATGGGGTGGGGTCAGCGCCGCTCGTTGATGCGGATGAGGTTGCCGGTGGGGTCGCGGAAGGCGCAGTCGCGGACGCCGTAGGGCTGTTCGGTGGGTTCCTGGACGACGTCGGCGCCGGCTGCTTGGAGGCGGTCGAACAGGCCGTCGAGGTCGTCGGTGGCGAGGGTGAGTGCGCCGTAGCTGCCCTTGGCGATGAGTTCGAGGATGGTGCGGCGTTCGTCGTCGCTGATGCCGGGGTCGACGGCTGGCGGGTGCAGGACGATGCCGGTCTCGGGCTGGTCGGGTGGGCCGACGGTGAGCCAGCGCATGGTGTCGCCCTGGCCGACGTCGTTGCGGAGTTCGAAGCCGAGGGTGTCGCGGTAGAAGGCGATGGCGGCGTCGGCGTCGGTGTGGGGCAGGAACGCGTAGTGAATGGTGATCGTCATGGTGGTCACGCTAGTGGTGGTCGGCCGGTGCGGGCTTCTCGATTCCTGATCGGTCGGGTGGCTTGTTTGGTGAGGCAGGGTGGTGGTTCGGCGGTGTCGGGGGCGTGGCGGGCGCGGTAGGCGCTGGGTGGTTCGCCGACGAGTTCGGTGAAGCGGGTGCTGAAGGTGCCCAGGGACTGGCAGCCGACGGCGAAGCAGACGTCGGTGACGCTGAGGTCGCCGCGGCGCAGCAGGGCCATGGCGCGTTCGATGCGGCGGGTCATGAGGTACGCGTACGGGGATTCGCCGTAGGTCTGGCGGAACTGGCGGCTGAGGTGGCCGGCGGACATGTGTTCGCCGCGGGCGAGGGCTTCGACGTCGAGGGGTTTGGCGTATTCGCGGTCGATGCGGTCGCGGACGCGGCGTAGCCGGGTGAGGTCGCGCAGGCGTTGGGCGAACGCGGGGTCGTCGGTTGCCGGGTGCGGTGGCACGTCCGCATCCTGCCTGGTGGGCGGTGGGGTCGTCCACCTGTTCGAGCGGCGAGTCGCGGCGCGGATGCACCCGCCGCGCGGGTGCACCCGCGCTGGCGGTCAGCGCAGCCGGCGGGCGGTGAAGCGGGTGGGTGGGTCGGCGATGGCGTCCTGGGTGGCGACGATCTGCAGTTCGCGGGTGCCGGCTTCGAGGGTGGCCTCGAGTACGGCGTAGATCGAGTTGGTGGTGCGTTCCAGGGCGGTCTGGGGTGAGCCGGTGGTGGCGAGGTGGGCGAGGTAGAGGGCGGCGGTGACGTCGCCGCCGCCGTTGGGGGCGATCGGCAGCAGCGGGGTGGTGACGGCCCAGGCGCCGTCGTCGGAGACGGCGACGACTTCCAGGTGGCCGGCGGGCAGGTCGCCGTGCAGGACGCTGGTGACCAGGACGTGCCGGGGGCCGGTGGCGCGGACGGCGTCGACGGCGGCGAGCAGGTCGTCGATGGTGTCGGTGGTGCGGCCGGCGAGGAATTCCAGCTCGAACTGGTTGGGGGTGACGATGTCGGCGCGTGGGACGACGGTGTCGCGGAGGTATTCGGGGATGCCGGGGCGGACGAACATGCCGCGGCCGACGTCGCCCATGACCGGGTCGCAGCAGTAGAGGGCGGCCGGGTTGGCGGCCTTGACGCGGGCGACGGCGTCGAGGATGACGGCGCCGACGGCGGGGTCGCCCTGGTAGCCGGAGAGGACGGCGTCGGCGGTGCCGAGCACGCCTCGGTCCTCGATGCCGGCGATGACGTCGGCGACGTCGGTGGGGGCGAGCAGGGGGCCGCGCCAGGCGCCGTAGCCGGTGTGGTTGGAGAAGTGCACGGTCAGGACCGGCCAGACCTCGTGCCGGAGGCGTTGCAGCGGGAACACGGCGGCGGAGTTGCCGACGTGGCCGTAGGCGACCGACGACTGGATGGACAGGATCTTCACCTGGTCATCGTCGCATCTCCGGCCGGGGATGACTGCTGGTGGTGGGGTGATGACGGGCCGGGGCGGGGTTGACCGTTCGGCTCAGGGTTTCGACCGCCGGGCGCGTGGCGGGTTTGGGCGCAGCGTGGGGTGGGGGCATGAACCGGGGTGTTCTCGCCATCTGGACGGAGGAAGCGCTGATGCTTTCCGCACTCGATCGTCGGCACACCGTCGCGCCGCCGGGGTACAGCCGCTGGCTGATTCCTCCGGCGGCGCTGGCGATCCATCTGTGTATCGGGCAGGTCTACGCCACGAGCGTGTACAAGAACTCCCTGATCGCGCATTTCGACACCGGTCAGACGGCGATCGGGGTGATCTTCAGCATCGCGATCGTGATGCTGGGGTTGTCGGCCGCGGTGGCCGGTACGTGGGTGGAGGCGAACGGGCCGCGTAAGGCGATGTTCGTCTCGGCGTGTTTCTGGGCGGCGGGGTTCCTGGTGGGGGCGCTGGGTATCGCGACCGGGCAGTTGTGGTTGCTGTATCTGGGGTACGGGGTGCTGGGCGGGATCGGTCTGGGGATCGGGTACATCTCCCCCGTCTCCACGTTGATCAAGTGGTTCCCGGACCGGCCCGGTCTGGCGACCGGTCTGGCGATCATGGGGTTCGGTGGTGGGGCGATGGTGGCCTCTCCCCTGTCCCGGCAGCTGCTGTCGTTCTTCGACCCGGGGTACGACCCGGCGAACAGCGGTTCCACGGCGTCGGGGTCGGCGCTGGTGTGGTTGTTCGTGACGCTCGGCGTCGGCTACTTCGTGATCATGATGTTCGGGGTGTTCAACGTGCGGGTGCCGGCGCCGGACTGGCGGCCGGCCGGGTTCGACCCGGCGAAGGTGACGGAGAAGCCGCTGGTGACGACGGCGAACGTGTCGGCGGCGAACGCGGTGAGGACGCGGTCGTTCTGGCTGCTGTGGGTGGTGTTGTTCTGCAACGTGACGGCGGGTATCGGCATCCTGGAGCAGGCCAGCCCGATGATCCAGGACTTCTTCCGCGACAACGGCACCTCGGCGGTGTCGGTGGCGGCCGCAGGCGGGTTCGTGGGAGTGCTGTCGCTGTTCAACATGGCGGGCCGGTTCGTGTGGTCGTCCACGTCGGACGTGATCGGCCGGAAGCCGATCTACGTGGTGTACCTGGGTGTGGGCATGGTGCTGTATCTGCTGCTGGCGCTGGTGGGGCAGACCTCGACGGCGTTGTTCGTGCTGCTGGCGGCCGTGATCCTGTCGTTCTACGGTGGCGGGTTCGCGACCGTTCCGGCGTACCTGCGGGACATGTTCGGCACGTTCGAGGTGGGTGCGATCCACGGCCGGTTGCTGACCGCGTGGTCGGCGGCGGGCGTGGCCGGGCCGCTGATCGTCAACGCGTTCCTCGACGCGCAGGGCGAGCCGGGCACGCTGACGGCGGCGGCGTACCGGCCGGCGTTGTTCACGATGGTCGGGGTGCTGGCGGTGGGTCTGGTGGCGAACCTGCTGGTGCGGCCGGTGCCGCAGCGCTACCACGAGCCCGCGTCGGGGCGGGACGAGTCGGTGCAGGGGACCACGGAGAGGAGCGGATCGTGAACGAGCGCAGCGGAGGCGGGCAGCAGGTCCGCCTGGTGGTGTCGTGGCTTGTGGTGTCGGTGCTGCTGGGCTACGGGGTGGTGCAGACGCTGATCACGGCGGCGAAGCTGTTCACCCGGTAGGAGACGCGGCGCGGCGGCCCGGGGGTGGGGATCCCCCGGGCCGCCGCCGGGTCAGAGACCGCCGCCGACGCGCAGGACCGCACCCGTGGTGTACGAGGCGTCCGGGCCGAGCAGGTACGCGATCGCGCCGGCGACCTCCTCGGGTTCGCCTGCGCGGCCCATCGGGATCCGGCTCGCGGCGGTGTCGGGGCGGTCGGGTGCGCCGGAGCGGGCGTGGATGGTGGTGCGGATGATGCCGGGGGCGACGGCGTTGACGCGGACGCCGTGCGGCGCGAGTTCCTTCGCGAGCCCGACGGTGAGGGTGTCGGTGGCGGCCTTGACGGCGGCGTAGTGGACGTACTCGCCGGGTGAGCCGAGTGTGGCGGCCACGGAGGAGACGTTGACGATGGCGCCGCCGCGGGTGAGCCGGCGGGCCGCCTGCTGGGCGCACAGCACGTACCCGATGAGGTTGACGTCGACGACCTCGCGCAGGTCGTCGACGCGCAGGTCGGTGAACGGGCCGATCGGGCTGGTGACGCCGGCGTTGTTGACCAGGCCGGTGAGCGGGCCGAGCCGGTCGGCGGCGTCGAAGATGCGGCGTACCTGGTCGGGGTCGGTGGTGTCGGCGGCGACGGTGACCGCGCGGCGGCTGGCGGCGCGCACGTCGGCGGCCACCGCATCGGCGGCGGTGTGGTCGGCGCGGTAGCCGATGACCAGGTCATGGCCGTCGGCGGCGAGCCGTCGGGCGGTGGCCGCGCCGATGCCGCGTCCTCCCCCGGTGACGATGGTGACGGAGGTCAATGCCCTTCTCCCCTGTCGTGCGGTGGGGGCGACGTTACCGTGGGCGGGACCATCCGGGGTGGAGAGGACTGTCACATGGGGCGCGCGTTGGTGCTGGGTGGCGGCGGGGTGACCGGGGTGGCCTGGGAGCTGGGTCTGCTGGCCGGGCTGGCCGGGCACGGCCTGCCGCTGGACGAGGCGGATCTGGTGGTGGGTACGTCGGCCGGGTCGGTGGTCGGGGCGCAGGTGCGTTCGGGTACGCCCCTGGCGGAGATGTACGAGGCGCAGCTGCGGCCGCCCCGCGAGGAGGTGCCGGCGCGGCTCGGTACGGGTGTGCTGTTGCGCTGGGCGTGGGCCGGTGGGCGGGGCCGGGACGCGGCGCGGGCCCGGGCACGTATCGGCGCGATGGCGTTGTCGGCGCGTACCCCGTCGGAGCAGTCACGGCGGGCGGTGATCGCGGCGCGGTTGCCGTCGCCGGAGTGGCCGGCGGCGCGGCTGCTGGTCACCGCCGTGGACGCGGCCTCCGGTGAGTTCGTGGTGTTCGACGCGGACAGCGGGGTGCCGCTGGTGGACGCGGTCGGCGCGAGTTGCGCGGTACCGGGGGTGTGGCCGCCGGTGACAGTCGGCGGGCGGCGCTACGTCGACGGCGGGGTCCGCTCGCCGGTGAACGCGGACCTGGCGGCCGGGTGCGGGCAGGTGGTGGTGCTGGCGCCGACGCGCGCGGCGGTGGGGCCGATGCCTCGGCTGTCGGCGCAGGTGGCGGCGTTGCGGGAGGCGGGAGCGCGGGTGGCGGTGGTGTCGCCGGACCGGGCGGCGCGGACGGCGATCGGCCGCAACGTGCTGGACCCGGCGCGGCGGGCGGCGTCGGCGCGGGCCGGGTTCGCCCAGGCCGACGCGGTGGCCGACGAGGTGGCGGCGGTGTGGCGGTGACCGCCGCCGCACGGATCAGGAGACGCCGGTCAGGCGCGCCAGGCGCCGGTTGAGGTAGCGCTGTTCGGGCAGGCTGCCGGTGAGCCGGGCGGCCAGCCGGTAGTGCTCGGCGGCGGCCTGCGGGTCGCCGTGGAGTTCCAGCAGGTGCGCGCGGACGGCGTGCAACCGGTGGTGGCCGCGCATCGCCGGGTCGGCCAGCAGCGGGTCGAGCAGGGCCAGCCCGACGGCGGGGCCGTGCGCCATGGCCACCGCGACGGCCTGGTTGAGCGTGACGAACGGGCTGGGGGCGACCCGGCTCAGCATGTCGTAGAGGACGCTGATCTGCAGCCAGTCGGTGTCCGGGAAGGCCGGCGCCTCGGCGTGGACGGCGGCGATGGCCGCCTGGAGCTGGTAGCGGCCCACCGGGCCGTGGGGCAGGGCCCGGCCGAGCAGCGTGACGCCCTCGTCGATGAGGTCGCCGCGCCAGCGGGAGCGGTCCTGGCCGGCCAGCGGTACGAGGTCACCGGCGGCGTCGGTGCGGGCCGGCGATCGGGCGTGGGTGAGCAGCATCAGCGCCAGCGCGCCGGTGACCTCGTGGTGGCCGGGCAGCGCGGCGTGGACCTGCCGGGTGAGCCGGATCGCCTCCTCGGCGAGTTCCACGTCGACGAGCTGGTCACCGGAGGTGCGGGTGTAGCCCTCGCTGAACACCAGGTGGCACACGTCCAGCACGGCGGCTACCCGGTCGGGCAGCGCGTCCGGCGGCGGCATGGTGAACCGGGCGTCCGCCTCGCGCAGCGTCGCGCGGGCCCGGCTCAGCCGCTGCGTCATGGTCCGGGCCGGTACCAGGTAGGCGGCGGCGATCTGCTCCACGCGCAGTCCCGCGACCGCGCGCAGGGTCAGCGCGACCTGGGAGGGGCGGCTCAGCGCCGGGTGGCAGCACAGGAACAGCAGCCGGAGCGTGTCGTCGTCCCCGGTCACGGGGGTGTCGTCGACGGGCGGTACGCGGCCTGCGCCGGGTTGCCGGACCGCGTCGAGCCGCTCGCGGCGGGCACGGGCCTCGTCGGCGCGCATCCGGTCGATCAGCCGTCGCGAGGCGACCCGGATGAGCCAGGCCCGTGGTTCGCCGGGCACACCGGTGAGCGGCCAGCGTGCGGCGGCCACCTCCGCCGCGTCCTGGAGGGCGTCCTCGCAGGCGTCGGGTTGCCCGTAGCGGCGCAGCAGCGCGGCGCGGACGTGCGGCGCCTCCCGGCGCCACACGTCCGCGAGGGGCAGGGCGTTACTGATCGGACCCGCCCGGCCACATCAGGGGCCGCAGCTCGACGGTCTCCCCCGGGCCGGCGAACGTCGCGGCGACGGCCTCGGCGCGGGCGAGGTCCTCGACGTCGATGAGGAAGAAACCGGCGAGGTGTTCCTTGGCCTCGGAGTACGGGCCGTCGGTCACCAGCGGCGTGCCGTCGCGCCACCGGTAGAGCCGGGCGGTGCGGGGGTCGGCGAGCGCCTCCCCGACGACCAGCTCACCGTTGGCGTGCAGCTCGGTCATCACCTGCTCGAAGTCGGCGTTGAGCCGTTCGCGTACCTCGGCGGGCAGTTCCTGGTGGGCGGCGAGGTATTCGGAGGTGGGGTGGCCCCACGGCTCCGGGTTGGAGTGGATCATGATCACGTACTTCACTGTCGGTCCTTCGCGTCGTGCGGCGGTGCCTCCCCGCCGCTCGCCGGGTACGACGGAGCGGGATCGCCGATGTCTACATATCCTCGCGTCATGAGTGACGCGGTGGGTGTCGGTGACCTGGTCGAGGATTTCACGCTGCCGGACGAGACGGGCACGCCACGGCGGCTGTCGGAGTTCCTGGCCGCCGGTCCGGTGGTGCTGTTCTTCTACCCGGCGGCGATGACGCGGGGCTGCACGGCACAGAGCTGCCACTTCCGGGATCTGGCGGCGGAGTTCGCGGCGGTGGGCGCGTCTCGGGTGGGGATCAGCCGGGATCCGGTGCAGCGGCAGGCGGAGTTCTCCCGCCGGCACGGGTTCGACTATCCGCTGCTGTCCGACGTCGACGGCGAGGTCGCGCGGGCGTTCGGGGTGCGGCGGCGGTTGCCGCTGGGCGCGCTGAGCACGCGGCGGATGACGTTCGTGATCGGCACGGACCGGCGGGTACTCGCGGTGGTGCACAGCGAGCTGAGCATGAACGAGCACGCCGACGCGGCGCTGCGGGCCCTCGGGGGCTGATCATCGCGGTGTCGCAGCCGGCTGGTATCAAGGCTGCGTCAAACAGGTGTACGGAAGAGGGCGTGATGGCGGGTCAGGGTTTGTCCACTGACGAGATTCAGGGAATCCGGGAGGCCCTTGCGGCGGGCCGCAAGCCCCGGGTGGTGTTCACCGAGGCGGCCGGGCAGATGGCCGGGCAGCTCGGGCAGGTGGTGGAGCTGACCGACCCGGCGGCGTCGGAGGAGTTCGTGGTGGTGCGGTTCGGCCGCGACGAGCTGCCCTTCTCCCCCGCCGACGTGGCGATCGCCCCGAAGGGTGCCGGGCGGCGTCCGGCCGCCGAGGCGAAGCCGGAACCGGAGCAGCCGCCGGCCGCGCCGGAGCCGGAGTTCGTGCTGGACACCCCGCGGGTGCCGGCGCCGCGGCGGGAGGAGCCGAAGACCGAGCAGCCGCAGTCGGAGCCGAAGCCGGCGAAGCGGGCGGTGAAGGCCGCGAAGCCGAAGACCCCGCCGGGGCTGACCGTGACGCTCGCGTACGCCGACGGTGAGTGGACGGTGGCCGCGCAGCAGGGCACGAAGGCGCTGGCCCGGCCGTACGTGGTGAAGCCGGCCGAGGCGCTGCGGATGGTGGCGCTCGTCGACGTGCCGGGGGTGCAGGAGGCGGTGGAGCAGATCCTGGCTGCGGAGCGGGCCGAGGCCGAGCAGCAGGCGGAGAAGCTGCGTGCCGAGCTGGCCGAGATCGAGGCGCGGCTGGCGGAGCTGCGCGAGGCGCGCTGACCCCGCAACGCCCCGCGGGGCCGGTGCGACCCCCTCGCACCGGCCCCGCGCCCCTGCGCCCACAGGTCGATCAGTGTTGCGGGATGTTCTGTACCCCGATCCGGCGGCGGAACACCCAGTACGTCCAACCCTGGTACGCGAGCACGATCGGCGTGAACACCACAGCCACCCAGGTCATGATCTTCAAGGTGTACGGGGTGGACGCGGCGTTGGTGGCGGTGAGCGTGCCGGCCGCGTCGAGGGTGGACGGCATCACGTTCGGGAACAGCGCGGCGAACAGCGTCGCCACGGCCAGCGCGATCGCCACGGCGGTGCCGGTGAACGCCCAGCCCTCCCGGCGTACCTTGGCCGCGGCCAGACCGCCGAGCAGGGCGAGGGCGGCGCCGACGGCGAGCACGACGGCGGCGGCGCTGGAGCGGATGCTCAGCGACCAGCTCAGGAACGCCACGGCCGCGACGGCGGTGCCGACGCCGAGCTTGACGGCGAGGGCGCCGGCGCGTTCCCGGATGTCACCGGTGGTCTTGAGCGCCAGGAACACCGCGCCGTGGGTGAGGAACAGCCCCAGCGTGGTCAGGCCGCCGAGCAGCGCGTACGGGTTGAGCAGGTCGAGCAGGCCACCGACGTACTCGTGGTCGGCGTCCAGCGGCACGCCGCGGAAGATGTTGGCGAACGCCACGCCCCACAGCACGGCCGGGATCGCCGAGCCCCAGAAGATGGCCTGGTCCCAGCGGCGTTTCCAGGACGCCTCGGGCCGCTTGTGGCGGTACTCGAAGGCGACGCCGCGGGCGATCAGGGCCAGCAGGATGAGCAGCAGCGGCAGGTAGAAGCCGGAGAACAGGGTGGCGTACCACTCGGGGAAGGCGGCGAACATGGCGCCGCCGGCGGTGATCAGCCACACCTCGTTGCCGTCCCAGACCGGGCCGATGGTGTTGATCAGGACGCGGCGTTGCCGGTCGTCGCGGCCGAGCACCGGCAGCAGCATCCCGACGCCGAAGTCGAAGCCTTCGAGGATGAAGTAGCCGGTGAAGAGCACGGCTACGAGGAGAAACCAGACGGTCGTCAGTTCCACGGTGGGGCTCCGGGGTGTCAGTAGGCGAACGCCAGCGGGCGCTCGGCGTCGTCGGTGTCGTCGTCGTCGGTCTGCGGGGTGACGTCCGGTACGCCGGCGCGGGCGTAGCGGACCAGCAGTTTGAACTCGACCACCGCGAGGACGGCGTAGATGAGGGTGAACGCGGTGAACGAGGTGAGCACCTCGGTCAGGGAGACGCTGCGGGACACGCCGTCACGGGTGAGCATCTCGCCGAAGACGATCCAGGGCTGGCGGCCCATCTCGGTGAAGATCCAGCCGAAGGAGTTGGCGAGCAGCGGCAGCACCGGCATGACCAGGCCGGCGCGCAGCAGCCACTTGCTGGTGGGGGTGCGGCCCTTGCGCTGGCTCCACAGCACCAGCAGCGCGATCGCGGCGGCGGCCAGCCCGAAGCCGATCATGAAGCGGAAGCTCCAGTAGGTGACCGGGATGATCGGGGCGTAGTTGCCGGGGCCGTACTGGCTGGCGTACTGGGCCTGGAGGTCGTTGATGCCCTGCACGGTGCCGTTGGGGTCGCCGGTGCCGAGGAACGACAGCAGGTACGGGATCTTGACGGCGAACAGCTCGCGGCTGCCGTCGAGGCTGCCGACGGTGAGCACGGAGAACGAGGCGGGGCTCTCGGTGGTGTAGAGGCCCTCGGCAGCGGCCATCTTCATCGGCTGCACCTCGGTCATGATCTTGCCCTGGATGTCGCCGGTGAGGATGACCAGCGCCGAGGAGATCAGGACGACCCAGGAACCGAGCTTGGTGGCGAAGCGGTACGCGCCGGTGTCGGCGCTGTCGCGGTTGCGCATCACGTGCCACAGGCCGACGGTGACCATCAGCGACCCGGCGACCAGGAAAGCGCCGGCCAGGGTGTGCGGGAAGGTGACCAGGGCGACCTTGTTGGTGAGCACGGCGACGAAGTCCGTCAGCTCGGCGCGGCCGCTGTCCGGGTTGATCCGGAAGCCGACCGGGTTCTGCATGAACGAGTTCGCGGCGAGGATGAAGTACGCCGACAGGTTGGTGCCGATCGCGGCGGCCCAGATCGCGGCCAGGTGCAGGCGTTTGGGCAGCCGGTCCCAGCCGAAGATCCACAGCCCGATGAACGTGGACTCCAGGAAGAACGCCACCAGGGCCTCGATGGCCAGCGGCGCACCGAAGATGTCACCGACGAAGCGGGAGTAGTCACTCCAGTTCATGCCGAACTGGAACTCCTGCACGATGCCGGTGACCACACCCATCGCGAAGTTGATCAGAAAGAGCTTGCCGTAGAACTTGGTGAGTTTGAGGTACCGCTCGTTGCCGGTGCGGTGCCACATGGTCTGGAGGATCGCCACCAGCACGGACAGGCCGATGGTCAACGGTACGAACAAGAAGTGGTAGACGGTGGTGACACCGAACTGCCAGCGGGCGACGTCCAACGCGTCCACCTGAAACCCCCAGCTGCGCATACTACGAGACGTAGTAGATACTACTCGGCGTCGTAGCGAAAGCAGCAGGGCCGCAGGTCCCCACCCGGCCCGGGACCAATGACCCTGATCACCCTTGCCGGAGGACCTGCGGTCCCGGGATCACCCTTGCCGGAGGACCCCACCGGCTCCCCCCGCCGTGCCCGCACGTGGGACCATCCAGCACTGATGAACAGCATCCCCTGGCGTGCGCCGCTGCTGTGGCGGGGCGCGCAGACGCTCGCCCGCGCCGTCGTCGGGCTGGTCGGCCGGCTGGAGGTCACCGGCGACGTGCCCGAAGCGCTGCGCCACGGCCCGCTGGTCCTGGCCGCCAACCACATCAGCCCGTTCGACCCCGTGGTGCTCGCCGCCGCCTGCCGGGTCCGGCGTGTCGCGCCCCGGATCATGGCCACCGGCGGCCTGTTCCGCGCCCCGCTGATCGGCTCGCTGATGCGCCGCGCCGGGCACATCCGCGTCGACCGGGGCACCGCCGCGGTGCACCGCTCGCTGGAGGTCGCCGCCCACGCGGTGGCCGGCGGTTCGGTGGTGCTCGTCTACCCCGAGGGACGTATCGGGCTCGACCCCGGCATGTGGCCCGAGCGGGGCAAGACCGGCACGGCCCGGCTCGCCTTCGCCAGCGGCGCCGCCGTCGTACCGGTCGCCCAGTGGGGCTCGCACGAGGTGCTGCCCTACCGGGCACCCAAGGGGATGCTGGGCGCGGTGGCCCGGGCGGTCCTCCGCCGGCCCGCCATCCGGGTGCACTTCGGCGCGCCGGTGCCGCTGGACGACCTGCGGCCGGGCTCCCCCGGCGCGGCCCGGCAGGCCACCGACCGGATCATCGACGCGATCACCGAAGACCTCGTGCCGCTGCGTCCCGACGAGCCCGATCGGCCCCGGCACGTCGACCCCGGCCGCCCGGTGGACGACAGCCGCGCGCACCGCCGCCGTACCGGCTGAGGCATCCCGGGCGCGGTGGCGGGTATCAAGCCGCGCATCCCGTACGCGGAGAGGACCCGGTCATGACCGCTGTTCGAGCACTCGTTCTCAACTGCACCCTGAAGCGCTCCCCGGCGACGTCCAGTTCACAGGTGCTCGGCCAGGAGGTGCTCGACGCGCTGGCCGAGCAGGGCGTCGACGGCGAGATCGTCCGGGTGGTCGACCACGACGTGCGCTTCGGGGTCTCCGTCGACGAGGGCGACGGCGACGGCTGGCCCGCCATCCGCGCCAAGCTGCTCGCCGCCCAGATCCTGATCATCGCCACGCCGATCTGGCTCGGTCAGCCCTCGTCGGTGACCAAGATGGTCCTCGAACGGTTGGACGCCGAGCTGTCCGAGACCGACGACCAGGGCCGCCTGTGCACCTACGGCAAGGTCGGCGGGGTGGCAGTGGTCGGCAACGAGGACGGCGCGCACCACACCATCGCCGAGGTGCAGCAGGCCCTCAACGAGGTGGGGTTCACCTGCCCGGCCGCCGGGGCCACCTACTGGGTCGGGGAGGCGCTGCACAAGACCGACTACATCGACGCCCGCCCCAAGCCCGACACGACCGGCCGCACCACCGCCGCGCTGGCGCTCAACAGCGCCCACCTGGCCCGACTGCTCGCGGAGAGCCCCTACCCGCCCCCCGGAAGCCGCAACGCGGCCACCGGCCCCAGCAGCCGGCCCGGCTGACCCGACGCCCCTACCCGCTCCGGCTGGCCGGCGAGGGCCGCAAGTGCACCATCAGCGAGGCGAGGGCGGGCCGGGTGGGTCAGGGGGTGGCGCGCAGGCGTTCGTCGAGGGCGGCCAGGTCCGGCACGAACCACACCTGGTCGTGCCGGTTCGACTCGGCCACCAGCGCGCGCAGCGCGCCACTGCGCTCCAGGTGCGCGGAGATGTCACCGACGATCGCCAGGCGCAGCCGGTAGTTGACGAACTTCTGCATCACCTCGCCGGCGAAGCGCGTGCCGAGCGTGAAGAAGCCGGGGTCGAGCCGCTCGGCCGGCACCGCCACCACTGTCGCGCCGAGGAACGCCGCGCCGATCAGATCCAGCGCGTCGGCCTCGGTGGCGATCGGCGGGCCGTCCGGGTCGCAGACCAGCACCGGTACGCCGGCGCGCTCCTGCATCTGGTCAGTCACGGCCGCGCTCCCCGCCGCCGAGCAGGCCGTTGCCGCCGTCGAGCACCCCGTCGAGCAGGCGCAGCAGGTCGGCGGTGGCGGTGAGATCGCCCAGGATCACGATGGTCATGCGGTGCCGCTCCTCGTCGTGGACCGTCTGCACCCGCAGCGGGCGGTCCGGGTCGTGGTGGGTGTTCACGCCGGCGAGCACCAGCGTGGCGAGCCGGTCGACGGCGGCCCGGTCGACGCCGTCGAGACGCACGACGCTGGACACCTCCGCCCCCGGTGCCGAGGCGGCGGCTGCGGGCCGGCCGGTCAGCGCGTCCAGGTCCGCGCGGGCGATCCGGTACTGCTTGCCGATCCGCGTGGCCCGCAGCCGCCCCGAGCGGATGTAGCCGCGCACCGTGCGCACGTGCAGGCCGAGCAGGTCAGCAACCTGCTCCACCGAGTACATGTCATTACTCATCGCACCCTACTTTAGCGAAGATAGGGAACGATAGGTAATTTCACCGCCCGGCCATGTGCGCGCCACCCGGGCCGGGCATACTGCCCGCGTGCAGCCCCGTCACGGCTACCTCGACGCGCCCGGGCCGCTGGCGTTCGCCCACCGTGGCGGCGCGGCCGACGGCGACGAGAACACCGCCGCCGCGTTCGCCCGTGCCGTCGCCCTGGGTTACCGGTACGTGGAGACCGACGTGCACGCCACCGCGGACGGCGTACCCGTGGTCTTCCACGACCCGACGCTGCGCCGCGTCACCGGGGAACCGGGACGCATCGCGGACCTGCGCTGGGCCGACCTGTCCTCGGTGCGCGTCGGCGGCGCCGCCCTGGTGCCCCGACTGGACGACGTGCTCGGCGCCTGGCCGCGGGTGCGGTTCAACATCGACGTGAAGTCCGACGGCGGCGTGGCGCCCACCGTCTCCACGGTCACCCGGGCCGGCGCCGGCGAGCGGGTGCTGCTCGCCTCGTTCAGCGACGCCCGGCTCGCCCGGCTGCGGGCGCTGGCCGGGCCGAAGGTCGCCACCAGCCTCGGCATGCGCGGCGTGGCCCGGCTGCGGCTGGCCTCGCTGCACGGACGGCCGCTACGGCTGCCCCCGTCGGTGGTGGCCGCGCAGGTGCCCGTCGCCTTCGGACGGGTGCCGGTGGCCGACCGGCGGTTCCTCGCGTACTGCCACCGGATCGGGTTGCAGGTGCACGTCTGGACGATCGACGATCCCGCCCAGATGCACCACTTACTTGATCTTGGTGTGGATGGCATCATGACCGATCACGTCAGCGTGCTCCGTGACGTCTATCGCAGTCGCGGCCACTGGGCCGCCTGAGCCCCCGAGGACGACCCCCGATGGCCGATACGGTCACCCCCGCCGTCGCCGACCCCGCCGGACCGGGCAGCACCCGCCGCGAGCGCACCGGCTGGTACTTCTACGACTGGGCGAACTCCGCGTTCCAGACCACGGTCATCACGGTCTTCCTCGGGCCCTTCCTCACCACGGTCACCGAACTCGCCGCCGGTTGCGAGCTGGGCGCGGACAGCTGCGACGGCGCGGTGTACCCGCTGGGCATCAAGGTCGCCGCCGGCTCGTTCTACCCGTACCTGATCTCGCTGTCGGTCTTCCTCACCGTGTTCGTGCTGCCGGTGGTCGGCGCGATCGCCGACCGGTCGGCGCACAAGAAGCGGCTGCTCGCCGCCGCGGCGTTCACCGGCGCCGGCGCGACCATCGCGTTCGCGTTCGTCACCGGCGAGCGCTACCTGCTCGGCGGCGCGCTGTTCCTGATCGCGAACATCTCCTTCGGCGCCGCCGTGGTCGTCTACAACTCGTTCCTGCCGCAACTCGGCGGCCCGGACGAGCGCGACGGCATCTCCAGCCGCGGCTGGGCCATCGGCTACCTCGGCGGCGGCCTGCTGCTCGCGCTGAACCTGGTCGCGGTCACCATGCTCAGCGAGGAGGGCAACGCCCAGCGCACGCTGGACCTGGCCCGCTGGTCGATCGTGTCGGCAGGGGTGTGGTGGGCCGCGTTCACCCTGGTCCCGCTGCGCTGGCTGCGCGAGCACCCCACCGCCGCCGCCCTGCAGGCGGGCGGCAACGTGCTCACCGACGGGTTCCGGCAGCTCGGGCGCACCCTGCGGGAACTGAAGACGTACCCGCTGACGCTGTTCTTCCTGCTCGCGTTCCTGGTCTTCAACGATGGCATCCAGACCGTCATCACCCTGGCCAGCCAGTACGGCACCGAGGAACTGCGGCTGGAGCAGAGCACCCTGATCGTGACCATCCTGCTGGTGCAGTTCCTCGCCTTCGGCGGCGCGCTCGCCCTCGGCGCGCTCGCCAAGCGCATCGGCGCCTGGAAGACCGTGCTGCTGTCACTGGTGCTCTGGACCGGTGTGATCATCGCCGCGTTCCGGCTGCCCGCCGAGGCGCCCGTACCGTTCATGATCCTCGGCGGCTGCATCGGCCTGGTGCTCGGCGGCAGCCAGGCGCTGAGCCGATCGCTGTTCAGCCAGCTCATCCCGGCCGGCAAGGAGGGCGAGTACTACGGCTTCTACGAGATCAGCGACAAGGGCACCAGCTGGCTCGGCCCGCTGGCGTTCGGGCTGGTCTTCCAGCTGACCTCGTCGTACCGGGTGGGCCTGGTGTCGCTGCTGATCTTCTTCGTGGTCGGCTTCGCGCTGCTGGCCGCCGTGCCGATGCGCCGGGCCATCATCGCCGCCGGGAACACCCCGCCCCGGGTGCTCTGACCCGCCGTGCCACCCGATCATCGGGGGCCTGATCGGGTGGTGTCGATGGACTAGGCTGCCCCGACGTGACAGACGACGCCGCCCAGACCTGCCTGGCCCGCCCCCTGCCGGGGCCCGGCGACGACCGGGCCGTCGGCTGCGCCGCCGCCCGCGGCGTCGACGGCCGGCCGTTGCACGCCGCCGCGCTGAAGTTCTTCTGGGGGCCGATGGACTGCGGCAAGTCCACCATGGCGTTGCAGATGAACCACAACCACGCCCGGCAGGGCCGCCGCGGCCTGGTCACCACCCGCATCGACCGCTCACTGGGCCCGCAGGTCACCACCCGCATCGGCCTGGCCCACGAGGCCGTCGAGGTCACCGACGACCTCGACCTGCGCGCCCTGGTCCGCGACGCGTGGGCCGAGGGGGTACGCGTCGACTACCTGATCTGCGACGAGGCGTCGTTCTACAACCTCGAACACATCGAGCAGATGGCCGAGCTGGTCGACCGGTTCGACGTCGACGTCTACGCCTTCGGCCTGGCCACCGACTTCCGCTCCTGCCTGTTCCCGGCCGCGCAGCGGCTGTTCGAGCTGGCCGACGAGGTGGCCCGCATCCAGGTCGAGGTGCTCTGCTGGTGCGGCCGGGAAGGGCTGCTCAACGCCCGCGTGGTCGACGGCCGGGTGGTGCGCGAGGGCGCGCAGGTCGTCATCGGCGACACGGTCGACACCGCCGACGTGCGCTACCAGGTGCTGTGCCGCCGCCACTACCGCTCCGGCGACCTCGGCCCGCGCGGCTGAGCCTCAGAACGGGTCTCCGCACACCCGCCAGCCGCCACCCTCCGGCACCACAGGCAACTCCCGCTCCTCGCTGCCGCCGCCGTCCCGGTTGATCCGCACGAGCACCGTCCCCGTCGGTTTGCCGGACCGGGTCGCCACCGACACGTCGACGATCTCGTAGCCGCTGACCTGCGGTGGCGTCCGCACCCAACTGCCGAAGCCCGACTTGCTCCACCTGCCCCGGGCCTCGGCGCACAGCCGCTCGTACGCCGCGTCGGTGTCCCCGGACGCGACGTCGCGGAAGAACCCGTCGGCGGTCTCCCGTACCGGCCCGTCGGCCTGGAGCACCACCTGCGCGTTCCACACCGCCAGACCGGCCACCCCGATCAGGCAGGTGCCCATGCCGAGACCGGCGATCAGCACACCCGCGCGGAGCGGGCGGCGACGCCGGGCCGTGTGGTGCCACTCCCGCTGCCTGCCCATCACCGTCGACGGTAGGCAACCGGAACGCGCCGCGCAGCCGGTTGCGACGCGCGCCCGCGCCGGGCCGACGATGTCAGGCCCCGGCGGCAGACTGTCGGCATGACAGTCAATGCCGACATCGCCATGATCAGTCTCGACAGCTCCGACCCGGCCGCGCACGCGGCCTTCTACTCCACCGCGCTGGGATGGGAGATCACCCACAGCGAGGCCGAGTACGCCATGATCGTCAAGGACGGCACGTCGATCGGCTTCGGCCTGGTGCCCGGATACACACCGCCCGCCTGGCCCGACGAGAGCGGCGGCAAGCGCTACCACCTCGACCTCTACGTCGACGACGTGGCGGCCGCGGAGAAGGAGCTGGTGGCGGCCGGCGCGACCCGGCCGGAGTTCCAGCCCGGCGGCGAGCGGTGGACCGTGCTGCTCGACCCGATCGGGCAGCCGTTCTGCCTCTGCCCCCGCCCGCAGAGCTGACCGGCCGGCGCAGCGGGCCGCGGAGCACCGCGGCCGGGGCGGGTGCGACGGGTTCAGCCGCGCCGGCGGGCCCGCGCCGCCCAGATCGCGTACGCCGGATCGCGGTCCAGGTTGTGCCGGTCCCGGTCGTAGCGGCGGGTGGTACGCGGGTCCGCGTGCCCCATCGCGTCCTGCACGTCCTCCAGCGGCACCCCCTCGGAGCGGGCCGTGGTGGCGAACGCGTGACGCAGCGAGTGCGGCGACAGCTTCGCCCAGGCGGCGATCCCGGCCCGCTGCGCGAGGCGGCGCACCAGCCGGAACACGGCGTGCCGGTCCAACCGGCCGCCGGTGGCGGTGACCAGCAGCGGACCGGTCAGCTCCGGCACGGTGACACCCTGCGCGGCGGCCCGCGCGGCCAGGTAGGCGTCGACCGCGTACGCGGTGCCCGGGGTGAGCGCGCGCCGGCGTACCTTGCCGCCCTTGCCGACGAAGCGGACGCTGCGGTGACCGCGCTCCGTGCCCAGGTCGGACACGTCCAGCGCGACCAGTTCCCCCACCCGCAGCCCCAGGTCGGCAAGCAGTGCGACGGCGGCCCGGTTGCGGGCGGCGGCCGGGCCGGTGTCGGCCTCGGCGGCGGCGATCAGCGCGTCGACCTCCTCCGGGGTCAGGCCGACGGTGGCGGAGTGGTCCCGGTCGACGCGCGGCCGGTCCGCCGCCGACACCGGGTTGGCGGGCACCGCGCCCAGCTTGACCAGGAAGTCGTACCAGCTCGACAGCGCGGACAGGCGGCGCGCGACGGTGGCCGGGGTGAGCGGGCGGCCGGCCCGGCCGCGGGGTGTGGACTCCAGTTCGCGGCCGTAGGTGTTGACGTCGAGGAAGGTGGCTCGCAGCGGGTCGACGCCGCGTTCGGCGCACCAGGTCAGCCAGCCGGTGACGTCGCGGCGGTACGCGTCGCGGGTGTGCTCGGACAGCCGCCGGTTGCGCAGCCACGCCTCGGTGACGTCGGCCGGGCCGGCGGGCAGGGCGGCGGTACGGGCGCGGGGCAGCACCTCGGGGCGAAGCATGTGAGAAAGGTTCTCAGTCGGCGGGTGGTTTCGCGATCAGGCGCGCCCGGCCCGATGTGCCGTGTCGGCCCGCCGGTACGCCGACGCGCGGGGTCGGCCGGTGGCCCGGTCTCCCCCGCGCGTCGGCGAGACGTGCTCAGGCAGTGGTGAGCTGACGGTGGCCGTTGCTCTCGGCGGGCGTGCTCACCGAGATCCGGCGCGGCTTGGCGCGCTCGGCGATCGGGATGCGCAGCGTCAGCACCCCGTTGTCGTATCCGGCCTCCAGCCGGTCGGTGTCGAGCGTGTCACCCAGGAACAGCTGCCGGGTGAACGTGCCCATCGGACGCTCGGCGGCGACCAGCTCGACGTTCTCGCCGGTGGGCCGGCGCCGCTCGGCGCGGACGGTCAGCACGTTGCGCTCGACGGTGCAGTCGATGCTGTCCGGGTCCACGCCGGGCAGGTCGAACGCCGCGTAGAAGTGGTCACCGTCGCGGTACGCGTCGAGGTGCATCACGGCGGGCCGGGCGGTGGTGCCGAAGAACTGCTCGGCGATCCGGTCGATCTCGCGGAACGGGTCGGTACGCATCAACATGGTTCTTGCCTCCTCGGTTCTCCTGGCCCAAGGTCTCAAGTTGAGTCTGTGTGACTCAAGTTCCTGGTTCTGTTTTAGCGCGCCCGCGCCGCCTCGTCAACTCGTCCCGCAAGCGTCTTCTCGAACCAGTGCTGCGCGTACGCCTCGATCGCGGCGATCAGCGCCGCCCCACCCCCGGCACCCCGGTGCTCGGGGCGCACGTACACCCGGGTCAGCTCGGCCCAGTCCGGCTGCCACCTCACCGGGCCGCTCCGGGCGGCCGTACCAGCGGCGCACCATCTCCGCCATGTACTCGCGCAGCAGCAGCGCCGCGTCCGGCTCGTCCGGGTGCACGACCCGCGTGCTCCAGCCGGTCACGGGCCGGTCCGCCAGTAGACGCCCTGCTCGCGGGTGAGCAGCATGTCGTCGATCAGGTAGCGGCGCAGCGTCACGTGGTCGGCCTCGCCGCCCTCGCACCACCGGCGCAGCGCGTCGTCCACCTCCCGCTCCGGGTAGCGCCGCCCGGGTTCGAAGGTGCGTTCGGTGATGTGCTCCAGCAGCACGCGGCGGCGCCCCCGCTGCGCGGGCAGCCGGGTCAGCGCGCCGTCGCGCAGGAACGTGCGCAGGATCGTCTCGCGCGGGTTCGCGGCCGGCACCGCCGGGGACGCCGCACCAGCCCGGGCGAACTCGCGCAGCCGCTCGGCGTCGACCCGCAACCCGCCCTCGTCGCCGGCGAGCACCCCGGCATCGGTGAGACGGCGGACTGCCACTGCGGCGTCACGGGCGGGCAGGCCGGTACGGGCCACCACGGCCGGCACGTCCCGGGCGCCGAGCACGATCGCGGCGAACACGGTCCGGCGGCGCTCGTCGGCGAGCGCCCCGGCGAGGGCTTGAGCGGTCATGGCGGGCAGCCTGTCAGCAACCCGCCGGATCCGGCGAGGCGTTTTCCCGCCGCCGCGCTCACAGCCGCCGGTGCATCACGTGCAGCCCGACCCGCCCCCGCTCCGGGTGCGCGAACGCCTCCGGCACGGTCCCGACCACCGTGAAGCCGAGCCGCCGGTACAGCTCCACCGCCACCGTGTTGGTCTCCACCACGGCGTTGAACTGCATCGCGGCGAAACCCCGCCGCCGGGCCCAGTCCAGCGCCTCCTCGCACAGCGCCCGGCCCACACCCCGGCCGCGGGCGTCCGCCGCGACCATGAAACTCGCCGTCGCCACGTGCGACCCCGGCCCGGGTCGGTTCGGGCCCATCTTCGCGGTGCCGCGCACCGCGCCGTCGCGGTCCACCGCGACCGAGGTACGCCCCGGCGGGCGCTCCACCCACACCTCCCGCACCGTTTCCGGCGGCCACTGCGGGTCGTACGGGAACGTGTCGGCGGCGGTGATGACATCGGCGAGGATCGGCCGGACCTGGGCCCAGTCGTCGTCGGTGTAGTCACGAATCAGCATCGGCGCGCACGCTAGCCGCCGCCCCGGCCGTCCGGCCACCGGTTTCCGCCCACCCGGCCGAGGGCGGCGGGGCATCGGCGGACCGCTCGCCGGGGCCATCATGGACGGGTGGCCGAATCAGTCGCCGACATCGATCGGAGCGAGGCCGCCGCACCCGGTGGCCCGCCGCCCGCCGGTCCGCGTACCGCCGGGCCTCTGGTGGTCGGCGCGGTCCTCACCGTCGTGCTGCTGTCGCTGGCCGGCCGCTACGGCTACCACCGCGACGAGCTGTACTTCCTGCTGTGCGGCCGGCATCTGGACTGGGGCTACGTCGACCAGGGGCCCCTCGTGCCGGCGCTGGCGCGGCTGGCCGACACGATCGCGCCGGGCAACCTGGTGGTGCTGCGTACCCCGTCGGCGTTCATCGGCGGCGCGGCGGTGGTCCTGGTCGCCGCGATCGCCCGGCAGTTCGGCGCCGGCCGCGTCGCCCAGACGGCCGCCGCGGTGCTCGCCGCCGCCTCGGGCATCGTGCTGGCCGGCGGCCACCTGCTCAGCACCACGAGCGTCGACCTGCTGGTGTGGCTGGCCGCCGCGCTGTGCGTGGTGCGGATGCTGCGCACCGGCGACACCCGGTGGGCGCTCGGCGCCGGGCTCGCGCTCGGCGTCGGCCTGCTCAACAAGCCGCTGCCCGCGCTGCTCGGCGTCGGCCTGGCCGCCGGGTTGCTGATCGCCGGGCCGCGCCGGCTGCTACGCGACCGGTGGGTGCTCGCCGGCGCGGGAATCGCCGCGCTGCTCGCCGTGCCGTACGCGGCGTGGCAGGCCGCGCACGGCTTCCCGCAGCTCGACGTCGCCGCGTCGATCGCCGACGGGGACAGCTCCTACAGCGGCCGGATCGACGCGGTGGTGCTCCAGTTCCTGATCATCAGCCCGTTCGCGGTCCCGGTGTGGGTCGCCGGGCTGGTCGCGCTGCTGCGCCGGCCGTCCTGGGCGGCGTACCGGTCACTGGCCTGGGCGTGGCTGGTGGTGGTCGCGATCGTGGTGGTGGCCAGCGGCAAGGGCTACTACGACGCGCCGCTGCTGCTGGTGCTCACCGCCGCCGGGGTGGTGCCGGTCGTCGCGTGGGCACGGCGGGGCGCGGCACGGGTCCGGCAGGCGGTGCTGGTCAGCGTCGCCGTGCTGATGGCCGCGAGCAGCGCGGTGCTGCTGCTGCCCACGCTGCCGGCCGACCGGCTGCCCGGGTTCGTGGTCGCTGTCAACTACGACGCGGGCGAGACCATCGGCTGGCCCGAGTTCGCCGACTCGGTGGCCGCCGTGCACCGCGCGCTGCCGCCGGCCGGGCGCGACCGGGCGGTGGTGCTGACCGGCAACTACGGCGAGGCCGGCGCGCTGGCCCGGTACGGTCCGGCCCGGGGACTGCCCCGCGCGTACTCCGGGCACAACAGCATGGCCACGTTCGGCCGGCCGCCCGACGACGCCGACGTGGTGATCGTCGTCGGCTGGTCCCGCCCGGAGCCGCTGCGCGCCTGGTTCACCGAGGTCACCGAGGCGGGCCGGGTCGACCAGTGGGTCGACGTCGACAACGACGAGAACGGCGAGCCGATCTTCGTCGCCCGGGGCCTGCGGCGTCCGTGGTCACAGATCTGGGACACCGAGGTACGCCACGGTTCCTGAGATACTTGCCGCCATGCTCTGGGGAGTCAGCGGGCCGATCTTCCTCCTCGACTACCTCGGCGCGGTCGCCGTGGCAGTCGTGATCGCCGTGGCGGTACGCGAACTGACCGGCCGCCGTACCCGTGGTGCGACACCCGACCGGGTCGAGCTGGCGTACCTGACCGACCGGGCGCTGCTGGCCTGCCAGGTCGGGGTGGCCGCGCTGCGCCGCGCGGGCGGGGTCGACGTCGGCGAACTCGCCACCCTGCACGCGCAGGGACCGCCCCCGGCCGGTTCGCCCGCGCTGGTGCGCGCCCTGCACAGCGCGTTGCGCCGCCCGCAGACCTGGGCGGCGGTGCTCGCCGACCCGGCGGTGGGCCGGGCGCTGCGCCGTACGGTCGGGCGGCTGGTCCGCGACGGCTGGCTGCTCACCCCCGGGCAGCGGCGGCGGATCGCGCTGGGCACGGTGCCGCTGTTCGCGGTCGCCGCGGTCGGGCTGACCCGGCTCGTGGACAGCGCGGTCGAGGGGCGCTCGGCGGGTGGTCCGGCCTCGGTCGCCGGGCTGCTGCTGTGCTGCCTGGCGACCGCGCTCGGTGGCTGGTGGCTGACCGAGGTGCCGGAGACCGGCGCCGCCGCGCGCGGGCTGCTGCGGCGGTTGCGGCGCGAGCACGCCGACCTGGACCCGGAGCGCCGTCCGAGCTGGGCGGGCCGGGACACCGACACGCTGCTGACCGGGATGGCACTGTTCGGCCCCCGGCCGCTGCTCGCCGTGGATCCGGCGTTCGCCGTGCAGGTGGGCGTCGACCCGGAACGGGACCGTCCTCGCCCCGACCGCAAACCCGCCCGCCGCTGACCGAACCCGCCATTTCGCGTCGATCATGAGGTTGACGGTGTCCGGCGCCCGTTTTGTCCGGTACAACTTCATGATCGACGCGGGTAGGGCCAGGCCGTCGGCGAGAGGCGGTTTCCTTGTCTTGAGCGCCGGGAAGGCTCGGGCATGGCCGAGACATTCGTGAGCGAAGACCTGAAGACACTGCAGGCGATTGCGCGCGGGGCCGGGATACAGGAGGTCGACCGCCTGTCGCCGGACCAGCTGGTCGAGGCGCTGCGCCGCGCCGGGGTGACGAACGGTACGCAGGACCAGTGGCCGCCCCAGCCGATCGAGGATCCGGCGCACCTGGCCGGGCTGCCCCGCAGCTCGCTGACGCAGGGCGACGAGAGCACCGGCGGCCGGGCCGCCGAGGAGGCGATCGGCGCCATGCCCGGCGAGTCCGGCACCGAGATCAACGATCGCACCGAACGCTGACCGTACGCGAGGAAGGGCCGCCCCCGGTGTTGCCGGGGGCGGCCCTTCACGCTCGACCGGCCTCAGTGCATCCCGGCGGCTGCCGCCGCCTCCTCGCGGGCCCGGCGCTCGTCGCCGCTGAGCGTGTTCAGCGGCTTCTCCTTGATGAACAGCACGACGATCAGGGCGAGCAGCGCGAACGGCGCACCGATGAGGAACATCTCCGACGTGGCGATGCCGTAGACGTCCTGCACGATCCGCAGCACCGGCTCCGGCAGGGCGGACAGGTCCGGCACCTCGGCCGATCCGCCGCCGGCCGCGACCGGGCCCAGCCGCTCGACGGTCAGCGAGGTCACCCGGTTCGCCAGGACCGCGCCGAGCGCGCTGACCCCGACCGCGCCGCCCATGCTGCGGAAGAACGTCAGCACCGAGGTGGCCGCGCCGAGTTCGGCGGCCGGTACGTCGTTCTGCGCGGCCAGCACCAGGTTCTGCAGGAGCATGCCGACGCCGACACCCAGCACCGCCATGTACACCGACAGCACCGGCACGCTCGTGTTCGCGTCGATGGTGCTCAGCAGCAGCATGCCGACCGTCATCACCGCGGCACCGGCGACCAGGAACATCTTCCAGCGGCCGTACTTGGTGATCAGCTGGCCCGCCACCGTCGAGGAGACCAGCAGACCGAGGACCATCGGCAGGCTCATCAGGCCGGCCACCGTCGGCGACTTGCCCAGAGAGGTCTGGAAGTACTGCGACAGGAACACGGTGCCGCCGAACATCGCCACGCCCACGAGGATGCTCGCGATCGTGGTGAGGCTGACGGTGCGGTTACGGAAGATGCCGAGCGGGATGATCGGCTCCTCGGTGCGGGACTCGACGAACACGGCGAGCGCGAGCAGCGCCAGCCCGCCGCCGACCAGCAGCGCGGTCCAGCCGGACGCCCAGTCGAACTTGTTACCCGCCAGCGACGACCAGATCAGCAGCGTGGACACGCCCGAGGTGATGAGCAGAGCGCCGAGCCAGTCGATGCGGACCTTGCGGCGCACCACCGGCAGGTGCAGCGTCTTCTGCAGCAGCGCGATGGACAGCAGGCTGAACGGCACACCGATCAGGAAGCACCAGCGCCAGCCGAGCCAGGACGTGTCGACCAGGACGCCGCCGATCAGCGGGCCGGCGATGGTGCCGACACCGAACACGGCGCCGAAGATGCCGGCGTACCGGCCCAGCTCACGCGGCGGGATCATGGCGGCCATGACGATCGTGGCGAGCGCGGTCATGCCGCCCGCGCCGATGCCCTGGATGACCCGGCTGAGCAGCAGCACCTCGACGTTCGGGGTGAACCCGGCGACGAGCGAACCGGCCACGAACAGGCCGAGGGACAGCTGAATGAGCAGCTTCTTGCTGTAGAGGTCGGCCATCTTGCCCCACAGCGGCACCGTCGCGGTCATCGCGAGCAGCTCGCTGGTGACGATCCAGGTGTAGACGGTCTGGCTGCCGTCGAGGTCGGCGATGATCCGGGGCAGCGCGTTCGCCACCACCGTCGAGGCGAGGATCGCCACGAACATGCCGACCATCAGGCCGGACAACGCCTGGAGAACCTCCCGGCGTGACATCCGCGTACCCGTCTCGGCGGGCGGAACAGTGGCGGTGGTCATCGAACTCCTTGTCGTGTGCACGGGCGAGCGGCCGCGCGACGGCGGCGGCCGCTCGGAAGGCTCAGGCCGAGGCGTACGGATCGGGCAGGCCGGCGGCGACGGCGGCGAACGCCCCGGCGGTCAGCTCGCGCAGCGTCGTCGTGCCGGGTCGCTCGACCCACTGCATGAGGGCCGTGCGGAAGACCGCGCCGGCGACTGTGGTGACGAGCGTCGGGTGCCCGTGGCACGGGTCGAGGCCCAGCCGCGCGGCCACCGCCGCGACGATCACCTGCTCGGTCTCGGTGTTGCCGCTGATCAGGCGCGGAAGAAGCGACGGGTTCGCCGCGATCACCCGCAGGCGCAGCAGCCACACGTCCCGATCCGCCTCGATGGCCTCGACCACGTCGTCGAAGGCCTGCCGCAGCGCGTCGAACGCGGACAGCTCCGGCGGGGCGGCGACGATGCGGGCGGCAAGCACCTCGCGGTCGGTCGGCTGGTCGCCGAGCAGCGCCTCGTCCTTGCTGGGGAAGTAGTTGAAGAAGGTGCGGGCCGAAACGTAGGCGGCCTCGCTGATCTCCTCGACCGTCACCTGGTCCAGGCCGCGTTCGGCGACCAGGCGCAGCGCGGCGGCGCTGAGGGCGGCGCGGGTCTGGCGCTTCTTGCGGTCACGCAGGCCGGGGCGGCTCTGATCCGGGGTCACGCGACGACACTACGAGCGATCTTGCAGCCAATGCAAACTTTTAGAGAGTGAAGTGATGGGCGCCGCATCGCAGCGGCGCCGGAAAACGGGTTGAGAGCGGTTCCGGACGTCCCGTACGTTTCCCGCACTCCTGTCGCAGCGAAGAAGGACGACTCCGCGTGACCCCTCCTGCTCTGTAGAACCTGACACGTTCCCCACGCCTGTAGCCGGCCGTCGCGCGCCGGCTCCCCGGGCTGCCCTCGCGCGCCCGGCCACAGCGTCCGAGGCCGCGCGTAATCGGCCTCGCGTCAGGTCTTCAGAGATCAGGTCTCCATGTCATCCCCACCGCACATCGTGCTGCCCTGGGTCGTACGCCGGACCCGCCTTCCGCTGCTGTCGCTGCGCTGCGCCGTCTGCCGGGCCGAGTCGGCCACCGCCGCCAAGGGCCGGTTCCGCGTCAACGCCAACGGCAAGCTGCTGGACGTGTGGCTGCTCGTCCGGTGCGTGTCCTGCGACCGCACCGTCAAGCTCACCGTCCGCGAGCGGGCGACCGTCAGTTCGTTCGATCCCGCCGAGCTGCACGGCCACCACGTCAACGACCCCGCCCTGGTGGCGGCCACACTGCTGGACCCGGCGTTCGCCCGGCGCTGCCGCTTCACCCTGGACTGGACGGACGCGTGGACGCTCGATGCGCCCACGGTGCCGCTGGACCGGTGGCCCGTCCAGGTGGACGTCACCTTCGCCGACCCGGTGCCGGTACGCCCGGACCGGCTCATCGCCCGCCGGTTCGGCCTCACCCGGTCCGAGGTGCTGCGCCGGGTCAAGTGCGACATCCCGCTCAAGCGTCCGACGAGCACCGGATTCACCTTCACCGTGCTGACGGAGGACTGACCGGGGCGTGGTCGCGGAGGCGCCCGGCCGCCGCGACCACGCCTCACCCGCCGCTCGCGGCGCCGCCCCGTACCGCGGCGAGTTCGGCCTCGATCAGATCGGCGGCCCGGTCGGCGCCGCCGGCGGCGCGAGCCTGCCGCTTGAGTTCCGCGCTGCGGGCCGCCACGGCCGGGTCCGAGGTGAGGGCGAGCAGCGTCTCGCGCAGTTCCGCGGCGGTGACGGTGGCCGAGTCGACGACCCGGGCGACGCCGAGGGATGCCAGTTGCTCGGCGTTCGCGAACTGGTCGGCCGCCTGCGGTACGGCGATCATCGGCGTCCCGCAGTAGATACCCTCGCTGCTGCCGCCCATGCCGGCGTGGGTGACGAAGGCGTCCGCCTGCTCCAGTACGGCCAGCTGCGGCACCCACCGGTGCACCTCGACACCGTCCGGGACGGGACCGACTTCGGCGGGTTCGACGTGCTTGCCGATCTGGAGAACGGTGTGCCAGCCGGGCAGGTCACCGAACGCGGCGACGCAGCGGCGGTAGAACTCGGGCTGCCGGGTGAAGGCGGAGCCGAGGGAGACGAGCAGCACCTTCTCGGCGCGCTCCGGTCGTACCCAGGAGCCCTGGCCGGAGCGGTCGCCCAGCACCGGGCCGACGAAGCTGTAGACCGACCGGTCCACCCGGTCGGCGTTCGGCTGGAGCGCCTCCGGTGGCAGGACGAGACTGCGCACCGGCCGCCCCTGGAACGCCATGCTGTCGGTGACCGACGAACCCTCGGCGGTCAGCCATTCCGTGAACCGCCGGTAGTAGTCGGCGCCGCGCGGATCGGCACGCATCGCCTCCACGGCGGGCGCCATCTCCTGCTCGTAGCCGTCCCAGGCGACGAACGTCGAGGAGAGCTGGACGGCCGGGATCCCCCACTGCTCGCCGAGCAGCCGCGCCGGCGCGCCGGCGATGTCGTAGAGGAACAGGTCCGGCCGGTCGTCGGCGTACGCGGCCCGTAGCTGCGGCAGCATGGCGACGGCATCGTCGAGGAAGAGCGTGAGCTGCGCGATCGGGTCGTCGATGCCGGCGCCGCCGTCGGCGGGCAGCGTCGACGTGTACGGCGTCAGCTCCGCCCCGGTGGCCCGGACGACCTCGGCGAACGCGGGATCGTTGGCGTAGGTGACCCGGTGGCCGCGCCGCACGAGGGTGCTGATGATCTCCAGGCTCGGGTTGACGTGGCCGTGGAACGGGATGCTGACCATGGCGATGTGCGGCACGTGCTCTCCTGATCTCCACTGAGACGAGACGTCCCGTCTCGCTTGCGGACTAGCAGAGCACGGCGCGGCTGCGCCCGTCAAGACGGTACGTCTCGTCTCGTTGTAGGCTGTCGCTGTGACCCCGCAGCCCACCCGCCGCAACGAGCAGTCCCGCCGCGCGATCCTCGCCGCCGCGCTGGAGCTGCTGACCGAGACCGGCTACCCGGCCCTGACCGTCGAGGCGATCGCCGCCCGCGCCGGGGTCGGCAAGCAGACCATCTACCGCTGGTGGCGCGGCAAGGGCGCGGTCATCCTGGACGCGCTCGCCGACGACATGCCGGAGGTCATCGCCCTGCCCGACACCGGTGACCTGCGGGCCGATCTGCGTCAGGTGCTCCGGGCCACCGTCGCCGAGTTCGCCGATCCCCGGCTGTCCGCCACCACCCGTGCCATCACCATCGAGACACTCGCGGACGAGGATCTGGGCGGCCAGGCGCGCGACCGGCTGCTCCGCCCCCAGCTCAACGCGGTCCGCGACCGCCTGGAGGCCGCCCGCGAGGCCGGCCAGGTCCGCCCCGACGCCGCCCTGGACCAGGTGGTGGAGTTGCTGTTCGGCCCGCTCTACCACCGCTGGCTGCTGCGCAACGGCCCACTGACCGACGACTACGCCGATGGCATCGTCGACCTGGTCGTCGCCGCCGTCACCCCGTCAACACGCACCAGCGGCTAGCCAGTCGTCGAAGCTGGTCGGCGCGATCCGCGCGCCGTCGCCCGGCAGCAGCACGTTGCCGGACATCGACGTGCCGAACAGGCCCGACCACGTCGGCACCAGCCTGACCCGGCGACCCCGCGCCTCATTGGTACGCCGGGCCATGTCGACGAGATCCTCCGTCGCGGGTCCGGCGATGTCGGCGTGGTGTCCCCGCGGTCCGCCGACGGCGACCTCGGCGAGGATGTCGGCGACGTCCCGGGGTGCGATCGGCTGCAGCAGCAGCGGTGCGACGGTGGCCACGCCGTCGCGTTCGGTCCAGCCGGTGACCATGGCGGCGAAGTCGTGGAACTGGGTGGCCGGGACGATCGTCCACGGCACCGGGCCGCCTTCGACCAGTCGCTCCTGTTCCCGCTTGCCCGCGTAGTGGGCGTTGTCGTCGACCCGGTGGATGCCGACGATCGACAGCAGCACGTGGTGCCGTACGCCGGCGCGCCGCTCGGCCGCCAGCAGGTTTCGGGTGAGACCGCCGAGGTACGCCACCGTCTCGGAACGATCGCCGGCCGGCACGTTCGTCGTGTCGACGACCGCCTCCACGCCGGTGAGCGCCTCGTCCAGCCCGTCGCCCGTCGTCAGATCCACGCCCGCCGAGCGGCTGATGCGTACGACGTCGTGGCCCTGCCGCTCCAACGCGGCGACGGTCAGTGCCCCGATCCGGCCCGTCGCTCCCGCAACCGCGATCCGCATCGCCATCGGCCTCCTCTCGTGTTGAGTGACACGGAAGTGTCAGTGAAAATGACACGCGAGTGTCAGTGCTCTTAGTCCGCCCTCGGAGCCGTTACACCGACCGGCAAGCGTGCAGCGCCGGCAGGGACCCCTGTCTGCCGGGAGCAAGCCCAGGTGCGGCACCGGGTGTGGGGCGGGGTCATCGACTGGCAGCGGTGAGCGCCTGGCGGGGACCTGAAGGTCGCAACGCCGTCGTATCATCCGCCGCGTGAGGATAGGGCGGTTAGTCGTGCTGCGCCGCGCGTGCGATCGATTCCAGCCTGCGCCTGACGAGGCCACCGGCAGTGACGCGTCCGAGGGCCGTCGCTGACCGGCGCCCGCCGGTTCAGGTCATGACCGTGAACAGCGCCGCCGGGCGGGCGGCTCGGCCCGGCGGACCTCCGTGCGTCTGATGCTCTGGTGGTCGTCCGGGACGAGCCGGCGCCAGTTTTGATACTGGACTGGCCGGCACAGCCGCCCCCTACGGTCGGACCACCACACCCGTTCGATGCAGCGTGGCCCGACTGCGTCCGGTCCGCTCGCAGAGCACCGGCCACCGAGCATGTGGAGCCCTGGAGCGACCGGGACTATGGGGTGGTGGTGAAAGCGAGCTCCAACGCCCGGTAGGTGTAGTAGCCCGGTGCGGCGGTGACGCCTTCATGTTCCCGGGCCCGGGTCAGGAAGTTCTGGAAGGCCTCGGTGCGCGCCGGCCCCAGGTGGGCAGTCTGGTTCCACAAGTCGACGGCGATGGTCTCCATCAGGTTCGCGGTCCGGCACTGGTAGTTCTCGACCCAGGCGGTGAGCGCTGCGCTGAGGATATCGAGGGTCAGGAACGGGGCGTGCTTGACGAGAAGTTGTCCTACCTGTTCTCCCACCCGCCAGGCACCGGCCTGCGTCAGATAGCCCGGGATCAGCTCGGCGAAGTACCGGTCCGGGTGCGCTGCGGCGACCGTCATCTGGTCCCACCAGCTGTGGGCGAGAAAGTGGGCCTCCAGCTTGGGCAGCCGTTCCCGTACAAGCGGGCTGCGCACGAGCGCCAAGGGTGTGATCGCCTGCACCGCGGTCAACTGTCCGGGTGCGCTGACGGGGACCTGCACGACCAGGTCCTGCAGCCGGTTGGCCAGCCCTTCGTCGACGAGGTCCCAAAAGTAATCCGCGTCGGCGAACCGGATGAGCGCCCGCGTCTGGGCCGGGCCGTCGATGGTGCGGAATCTGTCACGCTGGCCGGTCACGGCTTCTCGGACGAGGGCCCGGTTGCGGGCAGCGAACGCCTCAAGCGCGACGGCCATCCGGTCGGCGTGCTCAATCGCCGGCAGCCGACCACCCGGATCCAGCTCCAGCAGGGCGCTCTTGGCGGCGAGCTGGATGATGCGGCGTTGGGCGGCGGAGCGCACGCGGTCGAAGAATGCTGCCTGCAGGTGCGCCGGTGTCGGGGAGAAGCTGGAATCGCAGATGTAGCTCTTGAACTCTTCGAGTGCCCGGCTGCCCTGCGTCGGTGGATGGGTGAGCAGGGCGGTGAGCGCGACGACGAGATGCCCGCGGGCCACTTCCGCGTGGGGCTCGTAGGTGCCGCCGTGCAGCCGCAGGGACGGGTGCACGCAGAGGTTGCGGTCCTCCTGGATGCGGCTGAGTTCGTGGGCGTCGATCGCGTCGATCAGTTCGAACTTCTCCGCGTTGGTGATCAGGTCGGCCTCGATGGCCTGCATGGCTTTGACGCCTTCGCGGTTGAGCCCGTGCGCCTGGGCGTTCGTGACGGCCGTGCGGAACGGGATCGCGGTCGAGTCGCCGTCGTCGGCGAGCCCGATCAGCTTCGTGATGATGTCGGCGGTGACGGCGGTCCACGTCGCGGCGATGCTGGCCCGGAACGCGCCCGCGTTGTAGCAACGCAGCGCCTCCCCGGCCAGGCGCCGGGTCTCCGGGTTCCATACCTGATTGACCAGGGTGTCCAGGTCCGCCATCAACTGCCTCCGCCGCCTGCCAAACCGAGAATGCCATCTCACCATCTCCCGCACTCGCTGTCGGTGTGGGGGCGATGACTGCCGCCGTTCGTCTTGTGGACCTTCGACGCCATGCGCCTTGCAGCCGGTTGTGACGCCTGCACACGTTAAAGCTCCCGCCAACTGGTAAGCGAAGCTCCACGCCACCCGGAGGCCGCGTCTACCTGCCGGGTCGGCGTCGGGTCCGTGGGGGTCTCTCAGTTCAGGCTTCCGCCAAGGTACTGACGGGTGATCCGGACGCGGGTCGAGCGCGGGGAACCAAGACCCTCGGTCAAGGACCAGGAGATCCTCATGGCGAAGGCGATCTCGGCGTTGACGATCGCCGAGCGGTCAACCAACTCGTCGCCCCATTGGTCGGTATCGACCACGGAAGCGTTGTACTCACCGTTCAGGACGCCGTTGAACCGGGCGGTCAGACGGCCATTCCGGCGCCGCAGGTCACTGAAGTCTAGGCTGGTGTGCACCAGGTCGGTGGTGACGGGGCCAATGTCGCCGGTCTCTCCGCGATACTTCTCGATCGTTTCTTCGACGGCGGTCTCGACGTCGCTGGTCAACTGGCGCAGACCGTCGGCGAGCGCGTCGGGCAGCGAGCAGCCGAAGAGGGTCTCGATAATGGCCTGCGCGGTGCGGCCGCTGGTGTCGAGAGCGAGGGCCACGGGCATGAACGCGCCGCCGCCCAGGTGGTGGTCGAAGTAACGCGGCGTCCAGTAGTCGACCCGGTTCTCGTCGAGCAGGGCCAGAGTCTGCACGATCGCCGGCGCGTGTTCCAGGAACTCCTGGCGGGCTTGTGGCCCGGTCAGGTCCGCGGTTGCGGCGTCGATGAGCCCGCTGCCGATCGTGACGGTCGTCTTGTGGTCCTGCACGCGCCGGACGACTTTCGGCGCGCGCTGTTGGGCGTCGACCAGCTTCGCGTGCACGACAGGCGCCTCGAGGTAGTCGCCGTCGCGTTTCTCGTTGTTGCAGGAGGCGCAGATCGGGCCGAGGTTGGCGGGCGCGTGCAGGTCGAAGTCAGCGGGTAGATGGTGCAGCACGATCAGTTCCGCGAGCCGGGCCGAGGTCACGCTGCGCGGGATGATGTGGTCGATCTGTGCGGTGGAGAAGGTCAGCAGCTCGCCACGCCAGTAGCAGCGCCATCCCCACTCCTCCAGCAGCGCCAGCCGCAGCAGCCGGTCGTCGGCGCCGCCATAGCGGACCCGGACCGGGGTACGGCGGCGGGCGGTCACTGGGCGGCTCCGCCGCGAGCTACGGTGAAGCCGCCGTCAGTGAGGGCGGCAAGCAGACCCTCGTACCGGCGGTCGGCATCCGGCTTCACCTCCCCGCTCCAGGTAGACCAGCGACCCATGTGGATCGAGTGCCCCACGGGCGAATACCTGCCGATCGCGTCCCCAGCGCAGAAACAGCGCGTGCCGGTCTGCGCACGAACTGGCCCGGTCCCCGCCGAAGGTTTCTGCTTGTCCATAGCCGCGACCGTACCTGGCACCCCGACATGGCCGAGTAGAAGCAATCAGAGCCGACGGGCGCCCCGGTCGTCACAGGCCGACGTCGGTGAGCGCGTTGTCCTCCCACTGGTCGGCGTCCTCGATGTAGCCGGCGAGGGTGGCGGAGCCGTCCTTCCACCCTCCATGCCGAGCGATCCGCAGCGGGTTCTTGCCCTGCCGGTGGGTTTCGGTGGCGAATCCACGGCGCAGGGAGTGTCCGGAGAACGCCGAGGCGGCGTCCAGGCCGGCGCGTAGTGCGGTGCGGCGGACGATGATGGCCACGGCCTGGCCTGTGATGCGACCGCTGGTTTCTCCGCGGCCGTGCGGTGCCCGGCCGAGGTTGCCGTGCCGGTCGATGCGTCGGAACACTGGTCCGGACGTCTCCCCGCGGGCGGCCAGGGCGTCCAGCCATGCCTGCATCGTGCGCACGGGGCAGGTGGCGGGTCGGGAGGTGTAGGGAAGGGCGGTGGTGCGGCCCACGGATTCCTTGTCGGTCTTCGAGCGGCGGATGGTGACCTGCAGGCCGTCGTCGGTGAAGGTGAGGTCGGCGATGTTGAGCGCCGCGAGTTCGCTGCGCCGGGCGCCGAGCGCGAAGCCGACCACGATGAGTGCCCGGTCGCGCACCCCTGCGATGGTGGAGATGTCGAGGGTGTCGACCATCGCCCGTAGCGCCGTGATGGTCATAGCCTTGGCCTTGCGCGCTCCCCGTCCGGCCTCGGCGAGTTCGGCGCGGTGCCGGCGCAGGACAGCGCGGGCCGCTCTGGTGTTGGGTGGCGGGAGATCGGAGCTGGCGTGGGCGACGGTGATGGCCGCCATGGCGCGTTCGATGGTGGACGACGCCTTGCCCTCGTCGGCCAGATGTGAGACGTACTCGGCCAAGGTGGCCGCGGTGGTCGGCAGGCGTGATCGTTGTCTTTCAATGCACCAAAGGGTGAACCGGCTCCAGTCGCCTGAGTACGCACGCCGTGTGGATGCCGGCACGGACTCGCGGATGCGCCGCCGGGCGGATTCCGAGAGTTGCTCGTTCGGATCGATCGAATCGACTTGGTGGGCACTCCCCCGCGCCTCAATCTCATTCACGAGAAGCAACCTTATCGTGAATGAGCGACAGAGGGGCTCATGTGGATGGTCTGCGGCGCGTCAGCTTGCGCCAGTATCCGGACCGCCTTCCGGCTCTCGTCTAGCTGCGGCCCGTCGACATGACGCAGTGACGCACCGACCCGCCAGCGCGGTGGGCGCCACCGACACCACGACGTTCCATGGTTTGCCGCCGGCGAAGGGCCACCCACCCGGCGCTCCCATGATCACCTTCGGATGAGTCGGTGGACCGGCCCGCGATCGACGTGCGCCCACGGGGCGGCCGGCTCTGGCAGTGGACGGTTCGGCGCGCCCCGATCGGCAATCTCGTCGCCGGGTGGAGTAACCGCGACGGCCGGCCGCCGCCAACGGCCCCGCAGCTGGCCGTTCGCCGGGCCGGCCCGGGCCACCGAGCACCAGCCGTGACACCTCGCGCTCGTCAGGTGCCACGGCTCACTAGCATGGATCGGTTGCCCGCGGCGTGCAGCCACCGGCGGGCGACGAGGCCGGACTGAAGGACGGGGATGGCGAGATCTGAGGTGTCGCGCTTCGCCACGCTGCGCACGTGGGAGGGCGAGCAGAGCCGGGCGTTCGAGGAACTGTCGTACCAGCTGCTCAAGGACCAGGTGCCGGCGGGGACGCAGGCGATCCGTACTGGCAACCCGGACGGCGGGGTCGAGTGGTACGCCGTCCTGCCCAGCGGCGAGGAACACGGCTGGCAGGCCAAGCACGTGCAGGGTATCGACCCGCTGCTGACGGCGATGACCGAGTCGGTCACCCGAGTTGCCAAGGAGCGCCCCACCCTGCGCACGCTGACGTTCGTCATCTCCTGGAACCTTGCTACCAGCAAGCAGGTCAGAAACGGCAGGCAGCTCAAGTCGCAGCGGGAGAAGTACCTCGACAAGGTCGCGACCTGGCAGCGGACGATCCCCGGCGCCGACAAGATCACCTTCGAGCTGGTCCAGGGCAGCGACCTGCTCGACGAGCTGGCCAAGCCGCAGCACGAGGGCCGCCGCTGGTTCTGGTGGGGCGATCTCGTCTTCGGCCCCGACTGGCTGCGGTCGCACTACGAGCGCCAGGCCGGCGCGGCGGGCGAGAAGTACCGCCCCGATCTGCAGGTGGATATCCCGATCCAGCAGGACCTACTGGCGATCGGGTTCGACCACACGATGGTGGAGCAACTGCGGCGGCTGCTGCGCGGGATCGCCGTCGCTGTCGCCGATCAGGACGTCTGGCCACGGGATCCGGACCCCACCGGCGGGCCGTTGTTCGACGCCGTGAAGGACGCCGCGCTCGCTCTCGCCGAGCAGGTCGGCGCGCTCGAGCTGCAGGCCGGTGATTCCCCGGCCGTCCTGCAGGACCTAGTCGCGCTGCTGGCGGCGGCACAAGACGCGGTGGACGCGGTGGTTGGCTACGAGCACGCCGCCGAGGCCGCGCGCCGTGAGCTTCCGGCCGACGACCCGCGCAAACAGCAGCACGGGGCGTCGTACCGGCGCAGCGACACCTTCTACAGCCTGGTCGCGGCGATGCGGGAGGCGTCGGCGTGGCTGGCGTCGTCGCCGGGCCGGGCACTGCGGCGGCGGGCGTACTTCCTGACCGGACAGGCTGGTTCGGGCAAGACGCACCTGTTGCTCGACGCCACCGGCCGCGCGCTCGACAGTGGTCGGCCTGCGGTGTTCCTGGCCGGTGCGCAGCTCGGGCAGGGCAACCTGTGGGCGAGTATCGCCGACCAGTTGGGGCTGCCGGCCGTCGGTGCCGATGTTCTGCTGCTAGCGATGGACGCCGCCGGTGAGGCCGCAACGACCGTCGGCAGCCGATTTCTGATCGTCCTCGACGCGCTGAACGAGACCGTGCCAGCGGACTTCTGGCGCGTTCACCTGCCCGCCCTGCGGTCGGCGGTCGCCCAGTATCCGCACGTCGCGCTCGTGGTGTCCTGCCGCGACACCTACCGGGACCTGGTTTTGGAGGGGGCTGAGAGCAGCCACTTCCTGCAGCGGGCCCATCCCGGCTTTGCCGACCGGGAGGTCGAGGCGACGCACACCTACTTCGCCCACTACGGGCTGCAGGCCCCGAAGATTCCGCTGCTGACGCCCGAGTTCACTCTGCCGCTGTTCTTGCGGATGTACTGCGAGAGCCTCGCCCGCTCGGGCGCCGACACTAGCCACGAGGGGCATCAAGGCCGGGTGACGATCTTCGAGCGGTACCTGACGGCGAAGACCACGACAGTCGCCCGCCGGCTCACCCCAGCCGCCACCTCCGGCTGGGAGCTCGACGCGGCGCGAACCCAGGTCACCAGCGTGCTGGACGCGCTGCTGGACGAGATGGCCCGGCAAGGCCGCGAGGGGCTGACCAGCGCCGTCGCCGAGACCGTCACCCGCCAGGCCCTTGAGGGCAGTGGGCTGAACCCCGTCCGGGTACTCGGGTTGCTGCAGGAGGAGGGCGTGCTCACCCGGGAGCGGCTCTACTTCGGCGATAACACCTTCGGTGAAGGGGTCCGGGTCGTCTTCCAGGCCTTCGCCGACTTCCTGCTGCTCAAGCGCCGGCTCGCTGCCTGCGCCGACCCGCTGCACGATCCGGCGCTAATCGCGTGGCTGGCCGAGGAGTGCAGCTGGGGCATCATCGAGGCGGCGACCGTGCTGTTCCCCGAGGTGCACGGCATCGAGCTGCCCGACCTGCTGCACACCACGCTCCCTCGGCCAGCGAGAAGCCGCGACAACCGCGACGGCTGGACGAAGCACAACCGGATCCGGCAGCTCTACCGGTCGCTGGTGCAGATGCTGCCTTACCGCGCCTCCGCGGCGATCACCGAACGCAGCGTCGAGCTGCTCAACGCCGCGCTGCCCGTGCTGTCCGACAGCGAGGTCTTTCGGACCCGGTTCATCCTGGCTCCGCAGCCGGGCAACCGGCTCAACGCCGAGCGGCTGCACCGCAACCTCTCCCGGATGGCGATGCCCGTGCGCGATAGCAGCTTCGGCTTCGCGACCTACCACGAGATCTTCGACGACTCCAGCCCCGCGACCCGGCTGGCCCGATGGGCCGCGGCCGGACCGTACCCGGGCTACGACCCGAAGGTCGTCGAGCTGGCCTGTATCCCGTTGTGCTGGCTGCTGTCCTCACCCAACCGGTTCATGCGCGACTGGATCACCAAGGCACTCGTGCAGCTGCTGCACGGCCATCTCGACGTCATGCGCGCCTTGGTGGAGCGCTTCTGGAGCGTGGACGACCCTTACGTGGTGCAACGCGTCGTCGCTATCGCCTACGGGTGTCTGCTGCGCAGCTCGCCCAAGCAAGCCGACCAGGCGGCCGCGCTGGCTGAGGCCGTACACACGATGGTTTTCACCCCACCCGTACGCGCGGACGAACTGCTGTTGGACGCCGCCCGCGGCATCACCCGCTGGGCGGTGGACCACAGCCTGCTGTCCGACGAGGCCCGCGCGGCAGCAGCACGCCCGTACGGCATCGCCGCTCCGAGCGCACCGCCGACCAAGGAGACGATCGACGCAAAGTACGGCGACTGGCGGGAGACACCCGACGACCAGAACTATTTGTCGATCTTCGTTTCGGTCCTCAACCTCGGCGACTTCGGCCGGTACGTGGTCGAGTCCGGCATGCGCCACTTCTCCCGCCACCGCATCGGGCAGCCGTTCCCCGACCGCACGGGCCACCGGACCCCGCGGTTCGTCAAGTCTCGCTGGCACGCGTTCGTCGCTTCCCTGCGCCCGGAGCAGAAGGAGGCGTTCGCTGGCTGGCTACGCGATCCCGACCCGCACAGCATGGGTCGGCTTAGATACCTGCGCCCGGGCGCGCAGGATCCGTTCACCGACGCTCAGCGAGACCTGCTAGACGCGGTCTGGACGTATCCGAAGGTGCCTGATGACGGCTATCCGGTCGATCGTGCCCGGCGGTGGGTGTTCCGCCGGACGCTGAGCCTGGGCTGGACGCCGGGGCGATTCGCCGCCGAAGATCGCAAACTTGGGCATTCGCGGGGCCGTAGCGGCCATAAGGCCGAACGGTGGGGCAAGAAATACCAGTGGATGGCCTACCACGAACTGCTGGCCCGGGTCGCCGACAACTACCACAGCGCCCGCCGCTACGACGATGAGCAACCGTACGACGGCTTGCACCAGATGGTCGGTGAGCGGGAGATCGATCCCAGCCTCCCGCCGATCGACTTCCGGGCCCTCAGTGACGATAAGGGCACCGGCGCGTCCGCCTGGAAACCGGCGCTAATTCGACTCACCTCATGGCCCCCGGCCAACCTGGACTTCCGCCGCTACCGCGGTGACATCCAGCGACTGCTGGCCGAAACCGCGACCGAACCAACTCCCGCCACATCGCTGTTCCTGCGCGACCGCGAGGGCAACGACTGGGTGGTGCTGGAAAGTTACATCAAGAAGATCGATCCCGCCGCGCACAAGAGCTGGCGGGGCCTGCAGGAGACATCCACCGTCGACACTCTGCTCATCGCGGCCAGCCAGGCACCCGAGTTCCTGGCCGCGCTCGCCGGCTGCAGCCGCAACACCATCCACGACCTACTCGACACTCACGGCCACATCGACTGCTGCTACGTCGGTGAGGTCGGTCGCACTGGGCCTGCCTGCTACCACCGGCACGCCGAGTTCGAGACCATCGAGGTGGCGGACCGGTCCTTCAACGTCGGCCGGACCGTCGAACCCTACACCTGGGAAGGCAACATCTTTGACTGCTCGATCGGGGAGAACGCCAGCAGCGTGCTGCCCTCGACCCTGCTGCAGCAGGAGGCTGGGCTGAGCTTCGACATGCGCGGACCGAGCTGGCTCGACGCCGACGGGTCACCGATCTTCGCCCACCATTCGCAACCTGGAGACGACAGCCGCGCCCTGCTGGTACGCGCCTCCTACCTGCGCGACTACCTAGCTGAACGGCAGCTCGAACTCGTCGTGCTGCACTGGTTCGAGCGCATGGAACTGACCGGCTCGCACGACGGCCCGTTCCCGTCCGTAAGCGTGAGTGTGGCGGGGCGCATGGGCGCCGACCTGGCTCTGCACGAGGGCCAGCCCCGCCGCGACGAGCGGATCTTTCCTGACCGTGTCGAGATCCTTGGCGGCTCCTCAGGCCGCGAGCGACTCGAAGAACGCGACGAAAGGTGCGGGTCGGCCCGGGCCTAGCCGGGCCGGGGTCGAGTCGTCCTCGCGCATGGCGTAGACCGGCTCGGTGGCCGGGAGAAGGCCGAGGAACCACGCTCGAAAGCGCGTAGCGACTCCACCGTGACCGGTGACATGCCCAGCAAGCGCCGTGTTCCGTCTGCCTGGCGAACTGCCGCGGCAGCGTCAGGCACCGCTGCCCGGTGCTCAGCCAGCGTAGCGGGCGGCAAGCCGGTCAAAGAAGGCGTCAAGCCGGCGGGCCGTTGCCGGGCCATCGGCGAGCTCGGCGCCACCAAAGCGGTAGACCTCATAGCCGGCCAGGCGCAGCTCGCGGTCCTCGGCCATCATCTCGGCGTACAGGCGCGGGTTGGCGTACCGGCGCTTGTTCGCCAGCACCTGGTCATCGGCGTAATGCTGCACGCCGTCGCACTCGATCACGATCCGGACCCGGTGCGGCAGCAGCATCAGGAAGTCCATCCGCTGGCGTGGCAACGGCGCCGTGCCGGGCGAGTAGTAGCTGCGCACGTGCGGGTCGTAGTGCAGGTAGACCTGTGGGATCAGCGCCGGGATGTCCGGGCCAAGGCGTAGGGACCGGTCGATGTAGGCGCGCAGGACCCGCCGTTCGGCGTCGTTGTCGCCCAGCGACCGGTCCAGCCGCCTGCACAAGCTGAGGAAGATCTCCCGCGCCGGGGCGCCGATCATGCCTTCCCGATCGGCCCACCACCCGGTCAGTTCGGTCCAGGTGAGCCCGTGCGCGGGCAGCGGCCGGTCGTACATCAGGCAGTTCTGCTCGTTACGAGTGATGCGCAGGTCGTTGTTGACCGCGTCGACGAGCACGATTTCGGGCTTGGCGCCGATCGCGGCGAAGATCAGGTTCTTCATGGTGCCGCGAACGCCAGAGCCGATCCGGCGCGGGGCGAACAGTGGGGCGCCGCTGATGTCGTCGACCTGGATCAGCTCGTAGCCGTCGTGCACAAGCAGACCGTTGAGGAACTCGCGCAGCCGTTCGACCTCTGCCGGGTCAGTCCGCACGGCAGGGTGCATCATCTCGGCGAGGAAGCGCAGCAGCTTGTCGTCACTGTCGGCAAGGCCGAACCTTGGGTCCTCGAAGATCCAGTCGTCGTCCCAGTCCTCGTTCATCACACGGTGTTGGACGATGTCCTGAAACGCGGTGGTGTACCGGGAATCGTGGCTGGGCAGTTCGTCGAGCTTATAGAGCCGGGCGAGAAAGTCGGTCTCCGGGAGGGCGCCGCTCCAGAAGGTGTGCGCCGGAGTTAGGAACTCCCGGAACCCGTTCGGCACACCGCCACGCAGCCAGCCGAGGCCCTCGAGGATGCGGCGTCGGGTGACCTCGGTGATGTACCCGGTGATCAGGGCCTCCGGTGAGAGTCTCGAAGCGGGAGGTCGCCGGTGGGCGGCCCTGTAGGTGTCTTACCGCCGGTGCCGGTTGGTGTCCACCCCCGACCCTGGCGTCTCCAGGCCTTGGCGGAGGCGTGTCGGAGCCGTCTCTTACAGTGACAGCCATGTCAATCGCCGGACCCGCCTCCGACCGGTTCTGGAGTCAGCAGCGGACCACCCTGTCGGAACTGCTGCTGCGCGTGGGCAACCAGCGCGCAGCGCGACTGCTATCGCTCGTGCCGGCTGCGGAACTCGGCGATGGAGACCCGTGGGACCCGGTTCAAGTGGTGCTGTTGGTACGGCCCATCTTCCTGGACCTGTTCCGTCCGGCAGACCTGAGAGCGATCGCCGGGCAGATGAACGAACTCAAGAGCTGGGACTCCAGCACTGGCCACCATGTCACCGTGGCGCCACTACTGGCAGATCCGTTCACCCGTGCCCCGCTGGGCAGCACCGGGACCAGCGCTATGCAGTTGCGCGACGCGATTGCCGAGGCGCTGTACGCCGTTAAGTCGTACGACCTGCCCGAGGTCTGCCGGGCCTTCGGGCTCGCTGACGGTGATGTCGATGAGGCCCACGCGAGCAAGCGCAGTTACGTGCGCAGTCAGATCCAGGACTACAGCGAGGATCAGTTGCTCGAACTCGGCGGCCGGGTGGTGGAGGAGCACTACCTTCCAGAGTTGTGGGGGCTATTGCAGGTGCTTGGAGCCCGCCGAGGTGGGGTGCGTACCCCCTTCCGGAATCTGATCTTCGCCTCTGACGGTCCGAAACCCGAGCTGGTGCTCGCCGACGCGGTCAGCAACACCATCGAGATCGTCAAGAATGAGGATTTCTGCCTGGTGTTCGACCGGCCTCTCGGTGAGGCTGGGCTCACTTGGGCAGAAGTCGTCGCCTGGTGGGCCGAGACTCATGCGCCCGCGGCTGGGGGCGAGCGTGCCGCCGCGAACCAGTTGCATGCCCGTCTTCTTCGGTCGCTTGATGCTGGCCGCCAGGTGTCGGCGGAGCCCGGCCCGGAACGGCAGATGTTCCTGGCTTACACAGAGTTACTCAAGCGGCACGGCTTCCAACTGCCAGCGTTGATCCCGCAGGTTTATCTGCACTACGACCCTTATAGCCGCCGATACCGTCGCGCTGCAGGACCGTTGCCGCGCCAACGTATGGACTTTCTGATGCTGCTGCGCGGGCGCCGCCGGCTCGTGATCGAGATCGATGGGAAGCAGCACTTTGCCGAAGGCGATCGGGCGAGCCCGCGGCTGTATGCGGAGATGGTGCGCGAGGACCGGGCGCTCCGCTTGGACGGCTACGAGGTCTACCGGTTCGGGGGCGACGAGTTCCGAGACGTGCAGCAGGCCCGGATCGAAATGCGCGCCTTCTTTGGTCGCATCCTAGCCAGCCACGGCTACCTCGAGGAAGCCTCCGTATAACGACCAAGGCGTCTTTGCGGAGGACTTCTCCTCCCTACCTGCGAGGGCCGGAAGCCACAAGCCTTCCTT
>NZ_JBMVFV010000017.1:0-85934 GCF_049538395.1 Micromonospora sp. AB353
GTCGGGGTCAGGCCGGGAGCAGCGCCGCCGACCGGCTCGCGACCACCGCGCCGACCAGGCTCAGCGCATCGGCGGCGGGCATCGGGTCGAGCACCCGGCCGTCGCGCAGGCGCAGCGAGACCGAACCGTCGGCCGCCTCCCGGGCGCCGAGAACCCCGGTGTACGGGACGCGGCGCCGGGACGCGTCCCGGATCCGGGCACCGAGCGAACCGGCGTGGTCCACCTCGACCCGCAGTCCGGCCGCCTCGGCCCGGCGGGCCAGCCCGACGGCCGCGTCGGCCTGCGCCGCGTCGACCGGGAGCAGCAGCAACTGCACCGGGGCGTACCAGGCGGGGAACGCGCCCTCGTGCACCTCGATCAGGTACGCGAACAGCCGCTCCATGCTCCCGACGAGGCTGCGGTGCACCATCACCGGCCGTTTCCGGCGGCCGTCCGAGTCGGTGTACGACAGGTCGAACCGCTCCGGCTTGTCGAAGTCGAGCTGGACGGTGGAGATGGTCGACTCCCGGCCGGCCGCGTCCACGATCTGAATGTCGATCTTCGGGCCGTAGAACGCGGCCTCGCCCGGCGCCTCGACGACGTCCACCCCGTCGAGCGCGGCGCGGAGCAGTTCCTCGGCCCGCGCCCAGGCGGCGTCGTCGCCCACGTACCGCTGGTCCGGCCCGCGCAGCGACAACCGCAACCCGGCGGGACGGACGCCGAGCGCGGCGTGCGCCTCGCCGATCAGCCGCAGGATCTCGCGGACCTCGTCACCGACCTGCTCCAGGGCGCAGAAGTTGTGCGCGTCGTTGAGCGAGATGGCGCGCACCCGGGACAGGCCGCCGAGCACTCCGGAGCGCTCCGCCCGGTACATGCCGCCCAGCTCGGCGACGCGCAGCGGCAACTCCCGGTAGGAGCGCCCCCGGGCACGGAACACCAGCGCGTGGTGCGGGCAGAGCGCCGGGCGCAGCACGAACTCGTCGTCGGCGCTCAGCCGCATCGGCGGGAACATGTCGTCGGCGAAGTAGCCCAGGTGCCCGGACAGCTCGAACAACTCCCGCTTACCGAGCGGCGGCGAGTAGACGTGCTGGTAGCCGGCCCGGCGCTCCAACTCCCGGACGTACTCCTCGACGGCGTGCCGGGCGGCGGCGCCGGCCGGCAGCCAGATCGGCAGCCCGGCGCCCGCGAGCGGATCGGAGACGAACAGCTCCAGGTCCCGGCCGAGCCTGCGGTGGTCGATCATGTCGCTCTCCTTGATCGGGTACGACCCGGAGGCGAGCAGGCCCGGTACGCCGCGAGGCCCCGGAGCGGATCGCCCCAGGGCCTCGTCGACGGAAACGTCAGTGCGGCGCGCCGGGAACACCCGGCGTCGTGGTCACTACCGCGCTGCGCATGCCCCGACCGTACGGCCGACCTCACATGTGCCGCGACCGCTTTTCCGGCCGGCGCCGATCACCTGCTGTCAGCGCTTCTCGCAGGCGACGCCGTCCTTGTCCCGATCGAGGTGGGTGTTCTTCGCGTACACGCTGTTGGACACGGTGAAGTTGGTGACCGGCTTGGTGCTGCCGCGGACCTTGTCCTTCGCGCCCTTCTTGCCCACGCCGTGCTTGTACGTCTTGTTGAGCGCGGTGCAGTTCTTGTATTTCTTCGCCGCCGCCTCCGCCGGTCCGGCGACGGCTACCGCGCCGCCGCCGAATGCCAGGGTCAGGGCGAGTACGCCCCGGAGCAGGGTCGAACGCATCGAGAAGCCTCCCGTGAGGGTCTGCTGGTGGAGCCCTGGATCGTATTCGCGGAATGCACTCACGGAAGTGTGCTGTCGCAGTCGCGACAACGGAGAGTGGGTGCGGGTCGCCGGCACGGGACCTGCCGGCGACCCGCGGCGGCTCGGGCATCGGGAACGGGGGACCCGACGGCTCCGGTGCCGCGTCCGACCAACGGTACGCCGGGAATCGACGATGCGCCGCCCCGCCCCGTGGTGTATGCGCCGGTGGCCCGTCACTCGCGGGCGGGCCGCCTCGTTTCACACCTACGGCCTGCCGGTGTCGGCTGTCACCGTGCGGCGGGGCCGGTGGTGGTGACGCCGCACACGGCGTCAGGCTCGATCCGGTCGAACGGAGAACTCCGGCGAGGTGGCGGTCGTGGCCGAGCTCATCTCTGACGTCGCGTCGCCCATGTGGGCGTACGCGCTGTTGCTGATCCTGCTGATCGCCGACGCCTTCGTCCCGGTGGTGCCGACCCAGCTCGTCATGATCACCAGCGGGGCGCTGACCGTGTACGGCGGGCTCAGCCTGCCGCTCACCATCGCGGTCGGCGCTGCCGGTGTGTTCATCGGTGACCTGGCCTGCTACCTGATCGGCCGCAGTACGCCGACCCGCCGCGCGGCGCGTGCCACGACACCGGGACGGGCACGCCGGGCCGTCACCCGGGTCACCCGGGGGCTGCGCGAACCGGGGCCGATGGTGATCCTGCTCTGCCGTTTCGTGCCAGGTGGCCGCATGGCGGCCTGCTTCTCGGCCGGGCGCAGCCGCTACCCGTACCGGCTGTTCCTGCCCTACGAGGCGGCGGCGGCGCTCGCGTGGTCCAGCTACGGCGCGCTCGTCGGTCATCTGGGCGGTACGGCGCTGACCCACTCGGCGTGGCGGCTGCTGCTGATCGGCGGGGTGGCCGCTGCGGGGTTCGCGCTGGCCGGGTGGGCGATGACCTGGATCAGCAGCGCCCGGCAGACCCGTGCCGAGGCCACCGCCGACTCCGCCGGCACCTGACGCGCAGTTCGGAGCGTTGACCCCCACCGCGTATAAGTTCGGTTTATATTGACCGAGTGTGGGAGATCAGGCTTCATCCTGAGGTCGAGCTTTGGTTCCTGGGCCTGTGCACGAGTGAGCCGAGCACCGCTGACCTCGTCAGCGAGGCGCTCGACCTGCTGGCGGAGCACGGTCCCGCACTGGGCCGACCACTGGTCGACCGGCTCAAGGGCAGCGCATATCACCACATGAAGGAACTACGACCAGGCTCGAGCGGCACCTCGGAGGTTCGGATGATCTTCGCGTTCGATCCCTCCCGTGAAGCCATCTTCCTGGTGGCCGGGGACAAGGCGGGGCAGTGGCAGGGTTGGTACCGGCTCGCCATTCCGTTGGCGGACGAGCGGTTCCAGGAGCACCTGATCAACTTGAAGGAAGAGCAGTCATGAGCGGTGGGGCCAACTGGCGCGACGTCAAGGCGAAGGCCCGAGGTATCGATCCCTCGTGGGACGACAGCGAGCGTGTCGCCCGGCGGGGACAGCTCCGAGAGAAGATGCTGGCTTCGGTCAGCGGCGCGCAGCTGGCGGAGATCCGCAAGCAGTTGGGTATGACCCAGGCTCAACTGGCGGAAGCGGCGGGCTTGTCTCAGGCGCGGATCAGCCAGATCGAGAACGGCGAGAGCGTCAACCTGGAGATCCTTCGCGCCTATGTGACCGGACTGGGCGGACACCTTGATGTTGTCGCCCGAATCGGGAACATCCGCCTCGACGTAGCCTGACGCGGTTCTCGGGGGTCCGGTAGGGGACGACCCGGGGAGCGAAGTGGGTGGTGGTCCCGGATCCGTCTGGGGCGGTTACGGCGACAGGCTGGCCATATGCCTGGAACGCGGAGCAGCGGCCTGTTGGCCCTCGGCGGGATCGTCCTGGCGGCGGTACTCGCGATGGTCGGTCATCTCGAGGTGAGCGACGACCTGGATCCCTGGTCGCTGACCGTCAGCGACTTCGCCGTCTCCGATCGGGGCGGCGTCATCGACACGGCGATGGCGGTGCTCGCGGCGGCCAGTCTGGTGCTGCTGCCGTCGCTGCGCCGGGCCGGTGCGGGCCGGGTGCCGCTCGCGCTGCTGACCGTCTGGTCGGCCGGGCTGCTGGCCGCCGCCGTGGTGCCCACGAACGAGCCGGGTACGCCGATGGACACCGCCGCGTACGTGCACCGGTACGCCTCGGTGCTGTCGTTCCTGGCCCTGCCGGTGGCCGGCTGGCTGCTGGCCCGCCACCCGGTCGCCGGAGCCGCCACCTGGCTACGCGGGCTGACAGTGGCCAGCCTGGTGCTGGCGGGCGCGATGATCTGGTCCGCCTACCCCGGCGACCGGGCCCTGCTGGGCCTGATCGAGCGCCTGCTCATCCTGACCGAGACAGCCGTCATAACCACCCTGGCCCTGCACGCCACCCTGAGCCCCAGGACCAGCGCCGTCGATCATGCAGTTGTGACCCCGCACAGACCGGGCATTCCGGTCGGATCGGGGGCCACGACTCCATGATCGACGAAGACGGGGCAGAGACGGGATCACTCCAGCTCGTGGAGCATGAGCTGGCGGGCGGCCTCGGTGATGGAGCCGGACAGACTCGGGTAGATGGTGATGGTGTGCGCCAGCTCGTTGACGGTGAGATTGTTCTCCACCGCCATCGTGATCGGCAGGATCAGCTCGCTGGCCTTCGGGGCCACCACCACGCCGCCGATCACCTGGCCGCTCGCCGGCCGGCAGAACAGCTTGACGAAGCCGTCGGCCAGGTCGTCCATCTTCGCCCGGGCGTTGCCGGACAGCGGCAGCATCACCTGGCGGGCCGGGGTCTTGCCGGCGTCCACCTCGTCCTGGGAGACGCCGACGGTGGCCAGCTCCGGGTCGGTGAAGACGTTCGCCGCGACGGTACGCAGCCGCAGCGGCCGCACCGCCTCGCCCAGCGCGTGCCACATGGCGATGCGGCCCTGCATGGCCGCGACGCTCGCGAGCGGCAGCACGCCGGTGCAGTCACCCGCCGCGTAGATGCCCGGCACATTGGTACGGGAGACCCGGTCCACCGTCACGTAACCGCCCCGGGCCAGCTCCACGCCGTACTCGGCCAGGCCCAGGTCGGCGGTGTTCGGGATCGAGCCGACAGCGATCAGCGCGTGCGAGCCGGTGACCTGCCGGCCGTCGGAGAGCACCACCTCGACCCCGTCACCGACGCGGCGGACCGCCTCGGCGCGGGAGTTGTTCAGGATGCTCATGCCCCGGTTGCGGAACACCCGCTCGATCGCCGACGCGGCGTCGGCGTCCTCGTGCGGCATGACCCGGTCCCGGCTGGACACGAGCGTGACCTTGACGCCCATGGCGAGGTACGCGCTGGCGAACTCGGCACCGGTCACGCCGGAGCCGACCACGATCAGGTGCTCGGGCAGCTCGGGCAGGTCGTACACCTGGCGCCAGGTCAGGATGCGCTCGCCGTCCGGTACGGCGGTGGGCAACTGGCGGGGGGTCGCGCCGGTCGCGACGAGCACCGTCGACGCGGCGATGGAGTATTCGGCTCCCCCGCCGGCCGGGGTGACGATCACCCGGTGGGTGTGGCCGAGCGTGTCCTCGCCGAGCCGGGCGGTGCCGGCGACGAACTCGACGCCGGCCTTGACGAGCTTGGTGTGGATGTCGGCGGACTGGGCCAGCGCAAGCCGCTTGACCCGCTCGTGCACCGCCCGCGCGTCGACGGTGACCGCCTCCAGGCCGTCCGAGTGCACCCCGAACTCCTCGGTGTCCCGGTAGCCGGTGACCACCTCGGAGCTGGCGATGAACGTCTTGGAGGGCACGCAGTCGGAGAGCACGCAGGCGCCGCCGGCGCCCTCCGCCTCGACCACCGTGACATCGGCGTCCAACTGCGCGGCGACCAGAGCCGCCTCGTACCCGGCCGGCCCGCCGCCGATGATCACGATCTGGCTCACAGCAGTCGCCCCTCGTCTGTGCTCACAGTGACTTTCTTCTCCCCGTCCCGTCCGACACGCACTGTCGTATTCTCCCCCACCCGCCAGCCGGGCTATCGTCGTCGCCGTGCGTCTCTACGCTGCTTACGGCTCAAACCTGGACCCCGCTCGCATGCGCGCCTACTGCCCGCATTCGCCGATGGTGGGCACCGGCTGGCTTGAGGGGTGGCGGCTCACCTTCGCCGGCGAGGACGTCATCGGGTGGGAGGGCTCGGTCAGCACCGTCGTCGAGTCCCCCGGTGACCGGGTGTTCGTGGCGCTCTACGACATCCACCCGTACGACGCCGCGCAGCTCGACGAGATCGAGGGCGTGACCTCCGAGACGTACCGCAGGCTGACAGTGCGCGTCTCGACGCTCGACGGCGACGTGACCGCGTGGGTCTACGTGTTCGACGGGTACGAGGGCGGGCTGCCCACGGCGTGGTACCTCTCGGAGCTCGCGAACGCCGCGGAGAAGGCGGGCGCGCCGGACGACTACGTCACCGAGCTGCGGTCCCGCCCCACCGGCACCGCGTCGGCGTAGCGCGTCTCCCACACCCACAGTGTGCGCCGGGCGGCCGTACCCGCGCTCGGCGACCCCGGTACGAGGGGTACCGGGTCACACCCGCGAGGCGGGCACGCTGCGCTCGTACATGTCGGCCCAGTGCTCCTCCACCAGCCCGACGGAGCGGTAGAGCGTGACCGGCGCGGTCGGGTTGGCCAGGTCGACGCCGAGCCCGGCGCCGGTACGGCCCTTGGCCGCGTAGACCGCGAACGCCCGGCGCAGCAGCGCCGCGCCCACTCCCCGGCGCCGGTACGCGGGCAGCACCGACAGCGTCCGCACCCACCCCCGGTCCTGGTCGAGTGCCTGGTCGGAGGACTGGAGCGCACCGGCCGGCTCGCCGTCGACCTCGGCCAGGAACCACTCGTCCCAGACCTTGCCGTACGACGGCAGCAGGTCCCGCCACTGCGCGAAGTCGAGCGGATCGTGGTCGGGAGTGTCCCGGAACGCGGTGTCGTAGATCCGGTGGAACAGCCGCAGGTCGTCCTCGTCGTCGGCGCGCAGCGGCCGGACCGTCACCCCGGGCGGGGGCGCCGGCTCGGCGGGCAGGTCGGCGAGCGAGCGGCTCATCCGGATGTAGCGCTTGATCCGGGTGAACCCGGCCTCGGCCAGCTCACCGGCCCAGCGGGTCTCCGGCGCGTACACCCCGGCGCGGGCGGTCAGCGCGGGCAGGCCGCGCTCGGCGGCCCGTTCGGCGACGCGTTCCAGCAGCCGGGCCAGCAGTGGCGCGCGCAGGTCGGCGCCGCGGTCGGGGTCGACGAGCACGTCCACCCACTCCCGGCCCACGCCGCTCGGGTTCGCGAGGATCGACCAGGCCACCGCCGTACCGTCCGGGTCGGTGACGAGCCACGAGTCGCGGGCCGGGTCGACGAACGGCGCGGTCAGCGCGGACCGTACGTCCTCGTCGTCGAAGTCGGGGTAGCCGACGGCGAACGTGTCGGCGGCGTGCACCACCGCCAGGATCGCGGGCACGTCGTCGAGGGTCGGGCGGCGGGCCGACCAGCCGGCGGGAAGCGTCACGGGCCAGATCCTGGCAGGCGCACCGGCCGGATCGCCTCCCATTTATCCGCCGCGGGCACGCTGCCGCGCGGCGGCGAGCAGACCCCGCAGCTCAGCGCCCTCGGCGGCGTCCAGCGCGCGGAACGCCGCCGACGCCAGCCGGTCGGTCACCGCCTCGGCCCACAGCCGGCGCCGCACCAGCGGCCCGACCGGCGGGTACGGGGGCGCCCAGCCGCACGCGGCGGCACCGGCCTCGCCCTCCGGCCCGGCCAGCACCGCCTCCAGCGGTGTCAGCCCGGCCGCGCGCACCGCCAGCAGGTACGCCCCGGCGAAGTGCTCACGCAGCAGCAGCATCCCGACAGCCGCCCGCGCGCCGGGCGACGGGTCGGGCACCGGCATGGCCCGCCAGGCGGCGAACAGCGGCATGCCGCTGCCGTCCGCCGCGTCGACCGCCCGGCCCAGCAGCGCGGCCAGCCGGGACGATTCGGCGCTGTCACCCAGCCGCGCGGTGCCCCACCGGCAGCACTCGGCCAGGTTGGCGGCGGCCACCTCCAGCGGCGGGACGGTGCGCGCGGCGGCGTCCCAGCCGTCGGTGACCGCCTCGGGGGCGATGAAGCCGAGCGCCGCGGCGACCGTCTCGGCGCGGACGTCACCGAGCGCACCGGCCCGCCCGGTGATGTAGAAGGCCCACCCGGAGATGCCGAGCAGCCGCGCCCGGCGCAGCGTGGACGGGCAGCGCGCGAACGCCTCCCCGAGTTCGAGCACCAGCGGTTTGCAGGCGGCGGCGAGCTGTTCCGGAGTCATCGGCCGCCCGTCACTCCACCGTAGCCATTCATCACGCTCAGTCTGCCCGGTCGTCACCGGTGTCGGCATCCCCCTCTTCGGCGTCCAGCGCCTCCAACACGGCTTCCACCTCACCGGCCCGGCGCCGGGCCGCGGTGACCGCCCGTTCCGCGCCCCGGCGGGCCAGCCGGGCCCGGCTCAGCTCCTGCTCGGCCACGGCCCGGCGACGCTCCAGCTCGGCCAGTTCGGTCTCGATCCGGTCCAGCGTCGCGGCGCCGTCCCGCTCGGCCGTGTCGGCCGCCACCAGCTCCTTCTCGGCCCGGTCCAGGTCCGCGCGGGCCCGGGTCAGCTCCCGGGTCGCGGTCCGCCGCCGCCCGGCCCGTTCGGCCCGCGCCGCCCGCTCGTCGCGGGCCCGCCGCGCGTCGGCCCGCTCGGCCGCCCGATCCGGTACGACAGGCGCCTCCTCGCCCCCTGTCACGAGCCGGAGCTGGGGGCGGGGCACCTCGCCGAACCCGGCGTAGTGGCTGGCCCGCAGCAGGCGTCCGGCGCGTACCTGTTCGGCCACCTCGGTGTCCGACAGCGCGGCGTTGAGTGTCGCCTCCACCTCGCCCAGCGGTAGCTTCCCGGCCGGGGGCGCGGCGGGTTCGGCGGCGGCGAGCCGGCGTACCTCCGCCACCAGCGCGCCCACGACGGCGCGCCGCTGCGCGGACAGTTCCCGCAGCGTGCCGCCGCGCAGGTCGCGTTGCGCGGCGCGCAGCGACTCGGCGAGCTGGCTCAGGTCGGCGACCAGCTCGGGCCGGCGGATCGCCAGCAGGTTGACCAGCCAGGCCGCCACTGTGGGACGGCGCAGCTTGCCGATCTCCCGGGCGGTACGCGGGTCACCGGACTGCCGCGCCTGCGCGACGGCCTCGTCCCGGGCCGCCACGAACCGGTCCGGCGGCGTGGCGTAGAGCCGCCGGACCACCTCCGCGGGCACCTCGGTCATGGTCAGGCGTCGATCCGGGTGCCCGGCTCCAGACGGCGGTAGTCGGTGTTGGACATCGCCGTGTACTGCCGGTCCAGCACACCGAAGCCGTTGTCGTTCAGCAGCCCGTCGTGCAGCGCGTACGCCCGGCGCGGCGCGACCGCGCGGATGAAGTCGACGACCTCGGAGAACTTCGACCAGGGCGCGTGGATCGGGGCGAACAGCGTGTCCACCTGCACGTCGTCGGGCACGAACAACGCGTCGCCCGGGTGGTAGACCACGTCGGCGAAGAGGTAGCCGATGTTCTGGATCACCGGGATGTCCGGGTGGATGACCGCGTGCTGCCCGCCGTACGTCCGTACCGGCGTCCCGGCGACGGTGAGCGACTGTCCGGGCTCGACCGTCACCAGCGCCTCGGCGGCGTCGCCGAGCACCCCGGCGAGCGAGGCGGGACCGTGCACCGGCACCGGCCGCCGCTCCAGCGCCCGGGTCAGCGCGGCGACGTCCACATGGTCCGGGTGCTCGTGGGTGATCAGCACCGCGTCCGCCCCGTCCAGCGCCGCCGGATCGCTGAAGACACCCGGGTCGACGACGAGCACCGCACCGTCGTGCTCCAGCCGGAGACAGGAGTGGGCGTTTTTGGTCACCTGCATCGTGACTCCTCGATTATCGAATCGTGATGTCCTCAGCGCAGTCTGCCGGAACCGGCGCGACCACGCGTCACGTCCGAGGTATCGGTCCCGGCAGTCGGGGCCGCCGACGATCGGAGTACGGGGAATGGGCGGACGACGACTCCGGGGCGTGGCCCTGGTGGCTGTGGTTCTGATAGCGGCACTGGGTGTGGGCGCCTGCGGCGCGGGCGGGGACTCCGGCAGCGACTCGGCCGCACCGGCCGCCGACGGAGGCGCGGGGCGCGAGCAGGCCGCCGGGGGCGGCTCGGACAGCGGTGGCGCGGATCGCGACCAGGCCGCCCCGGGCGGCACCGGTGGCGCGGACCTGCGGGTCGACCAGCGGTCCATCATCTACACCGGGACCATGCAGGTCCGGGTGGACGATGTGGAGGCCGCCGCGCGGGAGGCGACCACAGCGGTGACGGCGGCCGGCGGATTCGTCGGCGCGGACCGGCGGTCGAGCCAAGCCGCCGAGGCGCGGGCGGCGCTGACGCTGCGCGTGCCCGCGGACCGGTTCAGCGCGGTGATCGACCGGATCGCCGGTCTCGGCCGGCAGGAGCGCCGGGAGATCCGCACCGAGGACGTCACCGAGCAGGTGGTCGACCTGGACGCCCGGATCGCCACCCAGCGGGCGCGGGTGGAGAGTTCCCGCAAGCTGCTGGCCCGGGCCACGTCGGTGGACGAGCTGGTCCGGCTGGAGAACGAGGTGGGCACCCGGCAGGCGGACCTGGCCGCGCTGGAGGCCCGCAAGCGCCGGCTCGCGGACCTGACCTCGCTGTCCACCATCACCGTGACGTTCCTCGGTCAGGACGCCAGCACCGCCGAGGAGGAGGCCGACCTGGGCTTCCTGGCCGGGCTGGGGGGCGGCTGGACGGCGTTCCTGGCCTCGGCCCGGGTCCTGCTCACCGTGCTCGGCGCGGTGCTGCCGTTCGCGGTCGTGATCGGCGTACCGCTGTGGTTGCTGCTCCTGTGGCGACGCCGGGTGCGGGCCCGGCGGACGCCGCCGCCCAGCCCGGGCGCGATGCTGCCGCCCGGCCTGGGCCCGATGCCGCCGGGCCCGGCCGGGCCGGCCGACGGTCCCGTCAGCGCACCGCCGCCAGTGCCCGCAGCGCGGTCTGGACCATGAGGCGTACGCCGGCCTCGATGGCGCGCTCGTCCACGTCGAACGAGGCCCGGTGCAGGTCCACGTTGGGCCCGCTGCGGCCGACGCCGAGACGGGCGAGCGCGCCCGGCACGTGCTCCAGGTACCAGGAGAAGTCCTCGCCGCCCATGCTCTGCGGCGTCTCGGCGATGCCGTCGGGACCGAGCGCGGCGGCGGTGGCCGCGGTGAGCACACCGATGGCCCGGGCGTCGTTTGTCACCGGGGGCCGGCCGCGCAGGTATTCCAGGTCGACGGTGGCGCCGGTCGGCGCGAGCACGTCCCGCACCACCTGAGCCACGATCTTGGGCGCCTGGTCCCAGGTGTCGCGGTCCATCACCCGCAGCGTGCCCGCCGCGCACGCCTCGGACGGGATGACGTTGTAACGGGTGCCGGCCGAGGCGTGGCCGAACACCAGCAGCAGCCCGCTGTTGGCCGGCACCCGGCGGCTGATCAGCGTCGGCACCTCGGTGACCAGGCGGCCGAGCGCGTCCACCAGGTCGACGGTCAGGTGCGGGCGGGCGGTGTGCCCGCCCGGCCCGGTCAGCCGGACGGTGACGTTGTCGGCGGCGGCGGTGATCGGGCCGACCCGCAGGCCGACCTTGCCCACCGGCAGGTTCGGGTCGCAGTGCAGCGCGAAGATCTGCACCACGTCGTCCAGGCCGCCGGCCTCGATGACCTCCAGCGAGCCGCAGGGCAGGATCTCCTCGGCCGGCTGGAAGATCAGCCGGACCCGGCCGTCGAGCCGGCCGGTGTCGGCGAGCTGGGCCAGCAGCATGCCGACGCCGAGCATCACCGACGTGTGCACGTCGTGGCCGCAGGCGTGGCAGACGCCCTCCACCGTCGAGCGGTACGGCACGTCCTTCGGGTCGCTCAGCGGCAGCGCGTCGATGTCGGCGCGGAGCGCGATCACCGGGCCGTCGGGGCGGCCGTCGATGTCGCAGATGACGCCGTTGCCCTTCGGCAGCAGACGCGGCTTCAGCCCGGCGAGGGACAGCTCCCGGTGCACCAGCGCGGCCGTCTCGAACTCTTCGCCGGACAACTCCGGGTGGGAGTGGATGTGACGGCGCGTCTCGATGAGGCCCGGTACGCGCAGAGCGAGCAGATGGTCGAGCTCGAAGGGCAGGGGCTGGTAACCGGTCGGCGCCTCGGGCCGGGACGACGCCAGCGGGCCGCCGGAAGGCAGCGTCAACGCACTCGTCACGTCGAATTCTCGATCACTAGAAGTGGATGGATCTTCGGGTCGGACAGCAGACAGCCTAGACCTCCGACGGTGACGCTGCGCAACATCTTTCGCGTAGCGGTCGGACCGCGCAGCGTCACGAATGCCCTGGTGGGAGGGCTCGAATATCTGCGGGACAGCAGGTAGATCGCGGTCGAACGCCGTCATCCGCCTCCCACCTCCTACAACGCGTAACCGTTTCATCGGTCACAAATAACGACCCGTCGTTCCGAATTGTCGCATTAGTCGTGGCAATTAACTGCCGCTCCGACAATTGCACGACAACTGTCGGCTGCCGGAAGACTCCCGACGGTGACACGAGCGTCCGACCGCCGACCGCACAGGCTGTCCGTCCCGTTCACCCGATCCGGTTACCCGAATCACCGAATCGCACACGCGAAAGCGGCCCCGCCGCGCACTCAGGGTGCGCGGCGGGGCCGCCGCCGGACGACTCAGAACCGGTCGCTGGGCCGGTAGATCCCCCACACCTCGCGCAGCGTCCCGCACACCTCGCCGACCGTGGCGCGGGCGCGCAACGCCTCCTTCATCGGGTAGAGCACGTTGGCGTCCCCCTCGGCGGCGGCACGCAGCTCGGCCAGGGCCCGCTCGACCACGCCGGAGTCCCGCTCGGCGCGCAGCCGGGCCAGCCGCTCCCCCTGTGCCGCCTCGATCGACGGGTCGACCCGCAGCGGCTCGTACGGCTCCTCCTCGTCGATCCGGAACCGGTTGAGGCCGACCACCACCCGCTCACCCGAGTCGATCTCCTGGGCGATCCGGTACGCGGACTGCTCGATCTCCCGCTTCTGGAACCCGGCCTCGATCGCGTCCACCGCCGAACCGTGGTCGAACACCCGGTCCATCAGCTCGGTGGCGGCCGCCTCCACCTCGGCGGTCATCGCCTCCACCACGTACGACCCGGCGAACGGGTCGACGGTGGCGGTCAGGTCCGTCTCGTACGCCAGCACCTGCTGGGTCCGCAGCGCCAGCCGGGCCGCCTTCTCGGTGGGCAGCGCGATGGCCTCGTCGAAGCTGTTCGTGTGCAGCGACTGGGTGCCGCCGAGCACCGCGCCGAGACCCTGCACCGCCACCCGGACCAGGTTCACCTCCGGCTGCTGCGCGGTGAGCTGCACACCGGCGGTCTGGGTGTGGAACCGCAGCATCATCGACTTCGGGTTCTTCGCGCCGAACTCGTCGCGCATCAGCCGGGCCCAGATCCGCCGGGCCGCGCGGAACTTCGCGACCTCCTCCAGCAGCGTGGTGCGGGCGACGAAGAAGAACGACAGGCGGGGCGCGAAGTCGTCCACGGCCAGCCCGGCGGCGAGCGCCGCGCGGACGTACTCCACGCCGTTGGCGAGCGTGAACGCGACCTCCTGCGCGGGCGAGGCGCCGGCCTCGGCCATGTGGTAGCCGGAGATCGAGATGGTGTTCCACTTCGGCACCTCGGCCCGGCAGTAGGCGAAGGTGTCGGCGACCAGCCGCAGCGAGGGCTTCGGCGGGAAGATGTACGTCCCCCGGGCGATGTACTCCTTGAGGATGTCGTTCTGGATGGTGCCGTTGAGCGCCGCCCCCGGCACGCCGTTCTCCTCCGCCACGAGCTGGTAGAGCAGCAGCAGCACCGAGCCGGGCGCGTTGATGGTCATCGAGGTGGAGACCTTGTCCAGCGGGATGCCGCCGAACAGCGTGCGCATGTCCTCGATGGAGTCGATGGCGACGCCGACCTTGCCGACCTCGCCGTGCGCGATCGGGTCGTCCGAGTCGTACCCCATCTGGGTGGGCAGGTCGAACGCGACCGACAGGCCCATGGTGCCAGCGCGCAGCAGCTGGTGGTAGCGCGCGTTGCTCTCGGTCGCGGTGCCGAACCCGGCGTACTGTCGCATGGTCCAGGGCCGGGACGTGTACATCGTCGGGTAGACCCCGCGGGTGTACGGGAACTCGCCCGGCTCGCCCAGCCGGGCGTCCAGGTCCGCCGGAAGGTCTGCCGCCGTGTAGACGCCCTGGATCGGGAAACCCGACTCGCTTGACCGCGCATCGCTCATTACCGGATGGTAGGACGCGCTGACCGCCTGGTGGGTGAGGGATACCGCACACCTCGCGGCGGCCACCCACCGGAGGTGAGCAACCGACCACATACCGTCGAGTAGGCAAACGCCCGCCGCGTCGGGTTTCGCATCGGGCGTCGGAACCAGCAAGATAGAGGGGTTGTGTCCCAGCCCCCTCGATATCCCCCGGTGGCTTTTCTGTGACTCAGATTCCGACGTGGAGCGGCGGACCGGCCAGTCCCCCCACTGGACGCGCGGCGCCCGGCACCACCATCGGTGGTCGCTACTCGCTGCGCTCCCCGGTGGGCAACGGAGGCATGGGCACGGTCTGGCGGGCCACAGACACGTTGCTGCGCCGTGATGTGGCGGTCAAGGAGGTCGTCCTCCCGCCGGGGCTCGCCCCGAGCGACCGCGACGCGCTCTACGAACGGACGCTGCGGGAGGCCCGCGCCGCCGCCGCGATCCAGCACCCGGCGGTGGTGCAGGTCTACGACGTGGTCACCGAAGGTGGCCGCCCGTGGATCGTGATGGAGCTGCTGGACGCCCGCAGCCTGGCCGACATGGTGATCGAGGACGGGCCGGTCGCGCCACGCGCCGTCGCCAAGATCGGGATCGCGCTGCTCGGCGCGCTGGAGGTCGCGCACGCGATCGGCGTGCTGCACCGCGACGTGAAGCCGGCGAACGTACTGATCTGCACCGACGGCCGCTGCGTGCTCACCGACTTCGGCGTGGCCCGGATGCCCACCGACGTGCAGCTCACCACGCCCGGCATGGTGCTCGGCTCGCCGCACTTCATCTCGCCCGAGCGGGCGATGGGCCAGGAGTTCGGGCCGCCGAGCGACCTGTTCTCGCTCGGTGTGACGCTCTACACCGCGGTCGAGGGCCGGCCCCCGTTCGACAAGGGCGACCCGATCGAGACCATGCACGCCGTGGTCGAGGACCCGCCCGCCACGCCGCAGCGCAGCGGCCCGCTCACCGGCGTGCTGATGGGGCTGCTGGAGAAGGACCCGGCCCGCCGGATGGACGTGCACCGGGCCCGGGCCAACCTGCGCGAGCTGCTCGCCGGGCCGCTGACCAGCACCGCCACCGCCGTCAACTCGGTCACCGACCCGTACGCGGTGGTGCCGGTGCCGCGCCCGACCACGCCGCCGGCGATCGCCGCGGAGCCGAAGCCGAGCGGGCAGATCGGCGGCCGGGCGATGATCGGCCCGGACGAGTCGCTCACCGACCGGCTCGCGGCACTGCGCCGCGGCGAGCGCCCCGGCGCGGAGAAGCCGGCGGCCGGTGCCGCCGCGCTCGACGAGACCAGCGCCGACGCGCTGGCCGGCCCGCTGCACACCCCGACCGGCGCGATGTCCGGGCCGGGCACGCCGGAGGCCACCCAGCGCATCTCGCCGGACGCCACGGTCCGGCTCGGCCAGGGCGCCGCGGCGGACGCGACCCAGGCGGTGCCCACCGCCTACGGCCGCACCGTCGACGCCACCCAGCCGGTGTACGGCGGCGGCAACCAGTGGTCGGTGCCCGGCACCGGCCAGGCCTGGACCACCCCGGCCACCGCGCCGCCCGCCGCCGGTGGCGGCCCGCTCGGCACGGCCAAGGGCCTGCTCGGCCGGGTGAAGGCGTGGCCGCGCAAGGTCCAGCTCGCCGCCGCCGGTGGCCTCGCCGTGGTGCTGCTGGTGAGCGTGATCGCGCTGACCAGCGGCGGCGACGACGCTCCCCCGCCGATCGTGGGCGCGCTGCCCTCGAACTCGGCCGCCGCCTCCCCGGTGGAGATGCAGGAGCAGACCGTCAAGGGCATCACCGTCCAGGTGCCGAAGGGCTGGGACCGCAAGACCGGCGGCGTCTTCGTCGACTACGTCGACCCGCAGGACAGCGGTCGCAAGGTGCGGCTGCTGGCGGAGGACTGGGGCGGCACGTCGGTCAGCTGGGCCGAGTTCGCCTCCCGCAACCTGCGCGACAAGAGCAAGTCGTGCGCCAAGCCCTACGCACAGCTCGCGATGACCGAGACGACGCTGGCCGGTAAGCCGGCCGCCGAGTTCGAGTACACCTGCGGCGAGGGCGACGAGAAGCGGCACGGCGTGTGGCGGGGCGTGGTCCAGGGCGGCAAGGTCTACTCGTTCTACCTCACCTCCAGCGACGCGACCTTCGCCGAGAGCAAGCCGATCTTCGACGCGATGGCCGGCTCGTTCCAGCTCACGGCGGCGAACTGAGTCGAGGCCGACGGCCGGTGGTGATCCGCCGCCGTGCTTTCATGAGGCAATGGCGGCGGATACCACTGACCTTGACGACCTTCGCGTACGCGCCGAGCGCTGGCTCGCCGACGACCCGGACCCGGCCGACCGCGTCGAGCTGCGCGCGGTCCTCGACGGGCTGCCCGGCACGGCGGCCGACCTGGCCGACCGGTTCGCCGGTCCGCTGACCTTCGGCACCGCCGGGCTGCGCGGCCCGCTGCGGGCCGGGCCCAACGGCATGAACCTCGCCGTGGTCACCCAGGCCGCCGCCGGGCTCGTCGGCTGGCTCGCCGCCCAGGGTGGCGAGGGCCCCCTGGTGATCGGGTACGACGCCCGGCGCGGCTCGCTGGCCTTCGCCGAGCGCACCGCACAGGTGGCCACCGGTGCTGGCCGTCAGGCGCTGCTGCTGCCCCGGCCGCTGCCCACACCCGTGCTGGCGTTCGCGGTCCGGCAGCTCGGCGCGGTGGCCGGCGTGATGGTCACCGCCAGCCACAACCCGCCGCAGGACAACGGCTACAAGGTCTACCTGGGCGCACAGCTCGGCGGTGAGCTGGGCGCCGGCGCGCAGATCGTGCCGCCCGCCGACGCCGGGATCGAGGCGGCCATCCGCGCGGTCGGCCCCCTCGCGGCGGTACCGCTCGGCCCGGCCGGTCAGGTGCTCGGCGACGACCTGGTGGCCGCGTACGTGGAGCGGGCCGCCGCCGTGGTGCACCCGGCCGGACCGCGCGACCTGAAGGTGGCGTACACGCCGCTGCACGGGGTGGGCGCCGCGGTGCTGACCGCCGCGTTCGCGCGCGCCGGATTCGGCGTGCCGGGCGTGGTGCCCGAGCAGGCCGAGCCGGACCCGGCGTTCCCGACCGTGAGCTTCCCCAACCCGGAGGAGCCGGGCGCGGTGGACCTGCTGGTCGCGCTCGCCGACCGCACCGGCGCAGACCTGGCCATCGCCAACGACCCGGACGCGGACCGCTGCGCGGTGGCCGTACGCGACGCGGGATCCTGGCGGATGCTGCGCGGCGACGAGGTGGGTGCTCTGCTCGCCGACCACCTGATGCGGCGCGGCGTGACCGGCCTGTACGCCACCACGATCGTGTCGTCGGCGCTGCTGCGGGCGATGGCGGCGGCCCGGGGCCTGCCCTACGACGAGACGCTCACCGGGTTCAAGTGGATCGTGCGGGCCGGCGGCGGCCGGGAGCCGCTCGTGTACGGCTACGAGGAGGCGCTCGGCTACTGCGTCGCGCCGGAACACGTCCGGGACAAGGACGGCATCACCGCCGCGCTGACTGTCGCCGAGCTGGCCGCCGGTCTCAAGGCCGAGGGCCGTACGCTTCTCGACCGGCTGGACGAGCTCGCCGCCGAGTTCGGCGTGCACCACACCGAGCAGCTCTCGGTCCGGGTGGAGGACCTGCGGGTGATCGCGGACTCGATGGCCCGGATCCGGGCGGCCACCCCTACCGCGCTGCTCGGGCAGCCGGTGACCGAGGCGTCCGACCTGCTCCCGGACGCGGACGTGGTGATCCTGCGCACCGGCGCGGCCCGGGTGGTGATCCGGCCGTCCGGCACCGAGCCGAAGCTCAAGGCGTACCTGGAGGTGGTGGAGCCGGTGAGCGGCGGCGACGTGCCCGCGGCCCGGCAGCGCGCGCGTGCCGCGGTGACCGAGCTGCGCAACGAGATCGCCGCCGCCCTGGGCCTCTGACCCCTGATGCAAGGAAGGGCCCCTTGTTAACGCCTGGCGTTAACAAGGGGCCCTTCCTCTACCGGAGGCGTTAAGAGGGGGCCCTTCCTTACCGCTTGCCCAGGGCGGCGTCGACTGCCTGGCCCAGTGCGGCGATGACCAGGCTGATCGACGGGCGTACCACGCTGTCGTCCAGGCTCACCGTGCCGGAGAACCCGGCGCCCGCCGCGATCTCCTCCAGGCGTCGGCCGGCGTCCTCGGCAGCCGGGCCGGTCAGCCCCAGCGCGGGCTCCATCCGCAGCACCGCGACCAGCGTGGCGAGCGCGGCGGTCCGCTCGTCCGGGAGCTGCCCGCTGGTCAGCGCGTCGGCCAGCCGCTGCCGGATGTCCGCCTCGACCGAGGCGTCGGCCACCGGGTAGCGGTGCACGTGGATGAAGCCCAGCTCGGTCTCGTCGACGTCGCGGACCACGCCCCGGCCGCAGAGGTCGGAGAGGATCCGGTCGCGCAGCCCGTGCCGCAGTCGCTGCACCCACGACGACGGCGTGTGCGGGGTGTCCGTGGCGATCTTGGCGAGTACGGCGTCCGCGATCGGCTCGCCGGTCGGGGCCGGGTCGACCACCGCCAGGTTCCCGTCCGCGTACGCGACCCGTCCGGCCAGGGCCAGCTCGACCAGCACCGCAGCGGCCATGCCCAGGTCCAGGCTGATCCGCGGCATGGTGGCCTTGCCGGTTTCGTCGTCATACGCGAGGAGCAGCAGCTCCTCGGCGAGCGCAACACCAGTCATGGCCCGGAACGCTAGCGCCTCCCCGCACCCCCGCGCATCGACTCGCCGGGTGGGGCCGGTCCACGGTGCGGAGGGCGTCCCGCCGCACCGGACCGGTCTCAGAAGCGGGGCATGCCGCCGAACTGGCGGTCGCCGGCGTCACCCAGACCGGGGACGATGAACTTCGAGTCGTTCAGGCCCTCGTCGATCGAGGCGGTGACCAGGCGCAGCGGCAGGCCGGAGCGCTCCAGCCGCTCGATGCCGACCGGCGCGGCGAGCACACACAGCACGGTGATGTCGGTGCAGCCGCGGTCGGCGAGCAGCCGGCAGCAGTGCTCCAGCGAGCCGCCGGTGGCGAGCATCGGGTCGAGCACCAGCACCGGCAGGCCGCTGAGGTCGCGCGGCAGCGACTCCATGTACGCGCGGGGCTCGTACGTCTCCTCGTCGCGGGCCAGGCCGACGAAGCCCATCGACGACTCGGGCAGCAGGCCGAGCGCGGCGTCGGCCATGCCGAGACCGGCCCGCAACACCGGCACCAGCAGCGGCGGGTTCGCCAGCCGGCTGCCCTCGGTGGCGGTGACCGGGGTCTGGATCGAGTACTTCTCGACCGGGAAGGAGCGCGCGGCCTCGTACACCAGCATGGTGGTGAGTTCGCGCAGCGCCGCCCGGAACGACGACGAGTCGGTCCGGGCGTCCCGCATGGCGGTCAGCCGCGTCTGGGCGAGCGGATGGTCAATGACGTGTACGTCCACGATCGCTCAACCTACCGTTCGGCAGCGCGGCGCAGGGCGGGTGCGGTACGACCAGCGACACCGCTCACGTGCGGCACTCACAAGTGAGCAAGATCACTCGACTCGCGGGTGCGTACTATTCGGGGCATGACGGCGACAACGACGTCGGCCCGGTCGGACCTCACCGAGCTGGGACGATCCGAGACCGCTCTGCGGACCTTCCTGCACGGCCTGCCCGGCGTGGACCAGGTCGGCGCGGAGCAGCGGGCGGCACAACTCGGCACCCGCTCCATCAAGACCACCGCCAAGGCCGAGGCGATCGACCTGGCGATCCGGATGGTCGACCTGACCACCCTGGAAGGGGCGGACACCCCGGGCAAGGTGCGGGCGCTGGCGGCCAAGGCGCTGCGCCCCGACCCGGCCGACCCGAGCTGCCCGCACGTCGGCGCCGTCTGCGTCTACCCGTCGATGGTCCCGTACGTGGCGGAGGTGCTCCGCGGCAGCGGCGTGCACCTGGCCAGCGTGGCCACAGCGTTCCCGTCCGGTCAGGCCCCGCTGGAGATCAAGCTCGCCGACGTGCGGGCGGCGGTCGAGGCCGGCGCGGACGAGATCGACATGGTGATCAACCGGGGCGCGTTCCTGGCCGGGCGCTACGCCGACGTCTACGACGAGATCGTGGCCACCAAGGAAGCCTGCGGGGACGCGCACCTCAAGGTCATTCTGGAGACCGGTGAGCTGGCCACGTACGACAACGTGCGGCGGGCGTCCTGGCTCGCCATGCTCGCGGGCGGCGACTTCATCAAGACCTCCACCGGCAAGGTCCCGGTCGCGGCGACCCTGCCGGTGACGCTGGTGATGCTGGAGGCGGTCCGCGACTTCCGCGCCGCCACCGGGCGTCAGGTCGGCGTCAAGCCGGCCGGTGGCATCAAGACCACCAAGGACGCGATCAAGTACCTGGTCATGGTCAACGAGACGGTCGGCGCCGACTGGCTGAGCCCGGACTGGTTCCGGTTCGGCGCGTCGAGCCTGCTCAACGACCTGCTCATGCAGCGCACCAAGCTGACGACCGGCGTCTACGCCGGCCCCGACTACTTCACCCTGGACTGAACGCGATGTTCGAATACGCACCCGCCCCCGAGTCCCGCTCGGTGGTGGACATCAAGCCCTCGTACGGGCTCTTCGTCGACGGCGCGTTCGTCGACCCGGCCTCCGGCGGCAGCTTCAAGTCGGTGAACCCGGCCTCCGAGGAGGTGCTGGCCGAGATCGCCGAGGCGGGCGCCGACGACGTGGACCGCGCGGTCCGCGCCGCCCGGAGCGCGTACGAGAAGGTCTGGGGTCCGATGCCGGGCCGGGACCGGGCCAAGTACCTGTTCCGGATCGCCCGGATCATCCAGGAGCGCTCGCGTGAGCTGGCGGTGCTGGAGTCGCTGGACAACGGCAAGCCGATCAAGGAGTCCCGCGACGTCGACCTGCCGCTGGTCGCCGCGCACTTCTTCTACTACGCGGGCTGGGCCGACAAGCTCCCCCACGCGGGTTTCGGGCCGGACCCGAAGCCGCTCGGCGTGGCCGCGCAGGTCATCCCGTGGAACTTCCCGCTGCTCATGCTGGCGTGGAAGATCGCCCCGGCGCTGGCCGCCGGCAACACGGTGGTGCTCAAGCCGGCCGAGACCACCCCGCTGACCGCGCTGCTGTTCGCCGAGATCTGCCAGCAGGCCGACCTGCCGGCCGGTGTGGTGAACATCGTCACCGGCGCCGGGGACACCGGCCGGGCGCTGGTCGAGCACCCGGGCGTGGACAAGGTGGCGTTCACCGGCTCCACCGAGGTCGGCCGCGCCATCGCCCGCTCGGTCGCCGGCACCCGCAAGAAGCTGACGCTGGAGCTGGGCGGCAAGGCCGCCAACATCGTCTTCGACGACGCCCCGATCGACCAGGCCGTCGAGGGCATCGTCAACGGCATCTTCTTCAACCAGGGCCACGTCTGCTGCGCCGGCTCCCGTCTGCTGGTGCAGGAGTCGGTGGCCGACCGGGTGCTGGAGTCGCTCAAGCGCCGGATGGCCCAGTTGCGCGTCGGCGACCCGCTGGACAAGAACACCGACATCGGCGCGATCAACTCGGCCGAGCAGCTCGCCCGCATCCGGGAGCTGTCCGACGCCGGGTCCGCCGAGGGCGCGGAGCGCTGGTCGCCGCCGTGCGAGCTGCCCGAGCGCGGCTTCTGGTTCGCGCCGACCATCTTCACCGGCGTCACCCAGGCCCACCGGATCGCCCGCGAGGAGATCTTCGGCCCGGTGCTGTCCGTGCTGACGTTCCGCACCCCGGCGGAGGCCGTCGAGAAGGCCAACAACACGCCGTACGGGCTGTCGGCCGGGATCTGGACCGACAAGGGTTCCCGGATCCTGTGGCTGGCCGACCGGCTGCGCGCGGGCGTGGTGTGGGCGAACACGTTCAACAAGTTCGACCCGACGTCGCCGTTCGGCGGCTACAAGGAGTCGGGCTACGGTCGCGAGGGCGGCCGGCACGGGCTGGAGGGGTACCTCAATGTCTGAGCGGGTCGCGGTACGCAAGACGTACAAGCTCTTCATCGGCGGGAAGTTCCCGCGCAGCGAGTCGGGACGGTCGTATCTCGTGCAATCCGCGAACGTGTCTCTTGCCTCCCGGAAGGACGCGCGGGACGCGGTGGTCGCCGCCCGCGCCGCGGTGAAGGGCTGGGCCGGGGCGACCGCGTACAACAGGGGTCAGATCCTCTACCGGGTCGCCGAGATGCTGGAGGGCCGGCGCGAGCAGTTCGTGGCCCTGGGCGTCCCGGCCGACGAGGTGGACGCGGCGATCGACCGCTGGGTCTGGTACGCCGGGTGGTCCGACAAGCTGTCCCAGGTGTACGGCGGGGCGAACCCGGTGGCCGGCCCGTACTTCAACCTGTCCGCGCCGGAGCCCACCGGCGTGGTGGCGGTGGTGGCCCCCGAGGAGCCCGCGCTGCTCGGCCTGGTGAGCGTGATCGCCCCGGCGATCGTCACCGGCAACACGGTGGTGGTGGCCGCCTCCCCGGCGGCGCCGCTGGCGGCGGTGACGCTGGCCGAGGTGCTCGCCACCTCCGACCTGCCCGGCGGGGTGGTGAACATCCTCACCGGCCGGCTGACCGAGACGGTGCCGGCGCTCGCCGCGCACATGGACGTCAACGCGATCGACCTGACCGGCGTCGCCGACGCCGACCTGGCGGCCGACCTGGAGGTCAAGGCGGCGGAGAACCTCAAGCGGGTGCTGCGGCCGGCCCCGGCCGACCACGACTGGTACGCCGACCCCGGCATCACCCGGATGACCGCGCTGCTGGAGACCAAGACGGTCTGGCACCCCAAGGGCGTCTGACCGAGGGCAGTCCGCCGCCCGAGGACAGCGTGATCGACACCAGCACGGCGAGGTGGCTGCATCGAGCCGCCTCGGACCACACCACCTCCCCGAGCTGGTGTTGATCTTCGGGAGGGAGGGACGGCGAACGGAACCGGGGACCGGGGCGGCGGAAGGCATCTACTACCGGGGGTAGGATTGACGGGTGACTCGGCTGGGGGATCTTGAGCGTGCGGTGATGGACGTGCTGTGGGACGCGGCGCCCGCCTCGTCGGGCGGGGTGACCGTACGCGAGGTCGCCGACGCCCTGGACGGCCGGGAACTCGCCTACACCACCGTGATGACCGTGCTCGACCGGCTCGCCGGCAAGGGCATGGTGCAGCGTGAGCGGGAGGGCCGCGCGTGGCGGTACCGTCCGGCCGCCACCCGCGAGGCGCACATCGCCCAGCTCATGCTCGAAGCCCTCGACCTCGGCGGCAGCCGGGACGCCGCACTCGTACGCTTCGCCCGCTCGGTGACCGGCACGGAGGCGGACGTGCTCCGCGCCGCGCTCGGCGCCGAGGCCGGGGCGACTGTCGAGGACGGACCGGCCGGCCGGGTCGAGAACCCCCGGCCGGGCCGGCCGGCGCTCGACGAGGCGACGGACCGGTAGGGCGGCTGCCGTGGCGTACGCCCTGCACTTCGCCGCGATCATCCTGGCCTGCTGGCTGACCGCGCAGGTCCTCGCCGCCGCGCGCTGGACCTGGCGGGCGCCGCGCGTGGCGATCATCTGCTGGCAGGCGGTCGGGCTGGCGCTCGGCCTGTCGGCCATGGGGCTGCCGATGGCGCTGGGGCTCGACGCGTACGACCGGGCGACCGGGCACGCGCTGCTGGCCCTGGTCGACGACCTGGCCCACGGCACGCTGCCGGCCGGTGTGGGCGCGGCGCACCTCAGCCTGGTCGGCGTCGGTCTCGGCATCGGCGCAGTGCTGCTGACCACGACGGTACGCAGCCTGCACGGCGCGGTCCGGGCTCAGCGCCGGCACCGGGAGCTGCTGCACCTGGTGGCCCGGCGTGACCCCACGGTGCCCGGCGCGCTGGTGCTCGACCACCCGAGCGCGGCGGCGTACTGCCTGCCCGGGGTGCGTCCCCGGGTGGTGGTGAGCGCGGGCACGCTCGACCTGCTCGACCCGGCCGAGCTGGCGGCGGTGCTCACCCACGAGCGGGCGCACGCCCAGGAGCGGCACGACCTGGTGCTGCTGCCGTTCACCGCGTTGTGCCGGGCGCTGCCCTGGTTCCAGTGGGTGCGGGACGCGCACGCGCGGGTGGCGCTGCTGGTCGAGATGCGCGCCGACGACAAGGCCCGGGAGTTGCACGCGGACGCGCCGCTGGCCGGTGCGCTGCGCCGGTTCGCCGCCGCCGAGCACCGGGTCCAGCCGGCCGGCACGCTCGGACTCGGCGACCGCGACCTCGACGTACGCGTGCAGCGGCTGCTCGTCGCGGACCGTCCGCCGCGGGTGCTCGGCGCGATGGCGCTGGCGGTCGCGGGCACGCTCGTCTCCCTGCCGTTCGCCCTGTTCCTGAGCTGACGTCGCCCCCTACGGGACTTCTCCGGGTTCGCGCACCCTGATAGGTAGGCAGGCTACGTGTAGGTTGGCTACGACAAGAGAGCCAACACATGGGAGGACGACAGTGGACCCGCTGCTCCTCGCCCGCCTCCAGTTCGCCACCACCACCTCGATCCACTTCCTGTTCGTGGCGGTCACGCTCGGCCTGGTCACGCTCCTGGTCGGGTTGCAGACGGCCGGTTACCTGACCGGCAAGCCGGTGTACGAGCGGCTGACCCGGTTCTGGGGCCAGCTCTACGTGATCAACTATGTGCTCGGCATCGCCACCGGCATCGTGATGGAGTTCCAGTTCGGCCTGAACTGGAGCGGGCTGTCGCGCTACGTCGGGAACGTGTTCGGCGCGCCACTGGCCATCGAGACGCTGGTGGCGTTCTTCCTGGAGTCCACGTTCCTCGGCATGTGGATCTTCGGGTGGCACCGGCTGCGGCGCGGCGTGCACCTGGCGCTGCTCTGGGGCGTGGCGATCACCGCGTACGCCTCAGCCTTCTGGATCATGGTGGCGAACGCCTGGCTGCAGAACCCGGTCGGGTACGAGGTCCGCGACGGCGTCGCCCACCTCACCGACTTCGGCGCGCTGCTCACCAACCCGACGTTCGGCATGGCGTTCGGCCACGTGATCTCGGCGAGCCTGGTCACCGGCGGCCTGCTGATGGCCGCGGTGAGCGCCTGGCACCTGCTGCGGCGTACCCCCGACTACGCGCTGTTCCGCACCTCGCTGCGGCTCGGCCTGGTCACCGCGGCCCTAGCGGTCAGCATGCTCCAGGGCTTCGGCTTCGCCCAGTTCGGGCCGGTCGGGCAGCTTCAGCCGACCAAGTTCGGCGGCGGCCCCGACCGGGACGCACTCGTCGCCGACTGGACCGCCCGCTTCGGCCCGGGCGACTGGGAACCGCCGGTGCTCTCGAACGTCGGCCTCGGCTTCATGATCCTGATCGGCTTCACGCTCGGCGCGCTCTGGCTCCTGCTGCCGCTGCTCTGGCGCGACTGGATCATCAGGTTGAAGGCGCCGCTCTGGCTGATCCTGCTCGGCCTGCCGCTGCCCTTCGTGGCGATGCTGCTCGGCTGGATCGCCCGCGAGGTCGGCCGCCAGCCCTGGGCCGCGTACGGGCTGCTGCCCACCGCGCAGGCCGTCTCGCCGGTCTCACCGGGGCTGATGCTCACCTCGCTGATCGGGTTCAGCCTGCTGCTCGGCGCGCTCGCGGTGACCAACTGGACGCTGCTGGCCCGGCACGCCGCCCGCGGCGCGCAGGACCCCGCGCTCGGCCGCCCGCCCGCGCCCGGCAGCGACGCCCACCACCAGCCCGTGTTCGTCTGAGGGAGCCCGCCGTGGAACTCGCCTGGTACGCCCTGCTCGGCCTCTTCTTCGCCACCTACCTCGTGCTCGGTGGCTACGACTACGGCGTCGGCCTGCTGCTGGCCCGGCGCGGCCCGGCACCGGGAAGCCGGGCCACGCTCACCGCGCTCGGGCCGTTCTTCCTCGGCAACGAGGTCTGGCTGGTCGCCGCCGTCGGCATCCTGTTCGGCGCGTTCCCCCGGCTGGAGGGCGAGCTGCTCTCCGGCTTCTACCCGGCGGTGCTCGCCGCGCTGGCCGGTGTGGTGCTGGTGACCGCCGGGGTGCAGCTGCGTAGCCGCCCGGCCTCCGCCGCCGCCCGCGCCCGCTGGGACCGGGTGGTGGTGGTCGGCTGCGTACTGGCCGCGCTGGGCTGGGGCGCGGTGCTCGCCGGCCTGCTCCAGGGCGTGCCGCTGAGCGCCGACGGCCATGTGGTCGGTGTCGGTCATCTCGCCACCCCGTTCGTCGCAGCTACCGGGCTGGCCCTGCTCGCGCTGGTGGCGGTGCACGGTGCGACGTTCCTCACGCTCCGGCTGCCCGCCGCCGAGGCCCCGGCCCTCGCCCGGCTGGCCGCCGGCCTGGTGCCCGCCGCACTCGTCGCGGTCGGCGCGGCCACCGTCCTGGGCGTGCTCTCCGATCGGGTACGCGCCGCGGTGGCGCGCCCGGCTGTGGCCGTACTCCTGCCGTTGGCGCTCGTGGCGGCGCTGCTGGCGGCCCGCGCGGCGCTGCGGCGGGGCCGGGCCCTGGTCGCCTTCGCCGCGACCGCGACGGCGCTGGCGCTGCCCGCGCCGCTGATCGGAGCCGCGCTCTGGCCCCGGATCCTGGTCTCCACCGCCGACCCGGCGGCGTCGCTGACGGTGGCCGAGGCGGCCGCCAGCCGCCCGACGCTGGCGCTGTTGGGATGGCTCGCGCTACCGCTCGTGCCGGCCCTACTAGGCTTTCAGGCGATGTGCTGGTGGGTGTTCCGGGGACGGATCGACGGCAGGGCACCGGTGTACTGGTGAACCGCCGCCCGTTCGACCCGCGTCTGCTGCGTCGGGTCCCCGCGGCCCGGCGCGACCTCGCCGTGCTCGCGGTGCTGGGCGGGCTCACCGCGCTCCTGGTGATCGCTCAGGCCACCGCGCTGGCGACGCTGCTGGCGACGGCGTTCGACGGGCGGCTGCACCGACCGGCGCTGGCCGGTCTCGTGGCCGCTGTGGCCGGGCGGGCGCTGGTGAGCTGGGCGCAGGGCACAGTCGCGGCGCGGGCCGCCGCCACGGTGAAGGCGGCGCTGCGCGCCGACCTGCTCGGCGCGGTCGGCCGGCACGGCCCGACCTGGGTCGCCGGGCAGCGGGCCGGACAGCTCGCCACGCTGGCCGGGCGCGGCCTGGACGCGCTGGACCCGTACTTCACCGGCTACCTGCCGCAGCTCGTGCTGAGCGTCACGGTGCCGGTGGCGGTGCTGGCCCGGATCGTGTTCGCCGACTGGAGCTCGGCGCTGATCATCGCGCTCACCATCCCGCTCATCCCGATCTTCGGCGCGCTGCTCGGCTGGCAGGCGCAGGCCGCCACCGAACGGCAGTGGCGCCGGTTGTCGCTGCTCGGCGGGCACTTCCTCGACATGGTCGCCGGGCTGCCCACGCTGCGCGCGTTCGGCCGGTCCAAGGGGCAGGTCGACGTGGTCCGCCGGATGGCCGACGGCCACCGCCAGGCCACCATGAAGACGCTGCGCATCGCGTTCCTGTCCGCGCTGGTGCTGGAACTGGTCGCCACGCTGTCCGTCGCGCTGGTCGCGGTGCCGGTCGGCATCCGGCTGCTCGGCGGCGGTCTCACGCTCTCCACCGCGCTGCTGGTGCTGCTGCTCACCCCGGAGGCGTACCTGCCGCTGCGCGCCGCGGGCAGCCGCTTCCACGCCAGCATGGAAGGACTCACCGCGCTGGACGAGGCGCTCACGCTCTCCGCCACCGACGCGCCCGCCACCGCCGAGCCGCGCCGTCCGGCGCCGCGCGGCCGGGGTGAGATCCGCTTCGAGGGCGTCACCGTCGCGTACGACCGCACCACGGCGCTGCGCGACGTCACGCTGACCATCCGGCCCGGCGACCGGGTGGCGATCATCGGGCCCAGCGGCGCGGGCAAGAGCACGCTGCTCAACCTGCTGCTCGGCTTCGTCGCACCGACCTCGGGCCGGATCACCGTCGACGGGGTGGACCTGGCCGGCGTCGACCTCGACGACTGGCGGCGCGAACTGGCCTGGGTGCCGCAGCGGGCGCACCTGTTCGCCGGGTCGCTGGCCGACAACATCCGCCTCGGCGCACCGGACACCTCCGATGCCGCGCTCGCCGCGGCGGTCACCGGCGCCGCGCTGGACGAGGTGGTGAACGCCCTGCCCGACGGGCTGGACACCCGCCTGGGCGAGCGCGGTCACGGCCTGTCCAGCGGTCAGCGGCAACGCGTCGCGCTGGCTCGCGCGTTCCTGCGGGACGCGCCGATCGTGCTGCTCGACGAGCCGACCGCGCGGCTGGACAGCGCCAGCGAGGCGGTGGTGCTGGACGCGACCCGGCGACTGGTCGCCGGGCGTACCGCGCTGCTCGTCGCGCACCGGCCCGCGCTGCTCGCCGACGCCGACCGGATCCTGCGCGTCGAGGACGGCCGGGTCACCGAACTGCACCCGACCGCCACCGGCCCGGCGGTGCCCCGATGATCCCCGGCGCGGAACGGGCGGTGCTGCGCCTGGCCCGGCCCTACCTGAGCCGGCTGCTCGGCGCCGGGCTGCTGGCCGCCGCCACCGAGTTCGCCGGCCTGGCGCTGATGGCCACCGCCACCTGGCTGCTGATGAGCGCCGCCGGCCGGCCACCGCTGGACCGGCTGACGGTGGCGATCGTCGCGGTCCGGGCGCTGGCGGTCAGCCGGGGCGTGTTCCGGTACACCGAACGGCTCGCCGGACACGACGCCGTCCTCCGCATGATCACCGACGTGCGGGCCCGCGTCTTCGCCACGCTCGCCGCCCGGCGCGAGACCGGTCGCCGTACCGGGGACGCGCTGAGCCGGCTGGTCTCCGACGTGGAGGCGGCCCAGGACCTGCTACTGCGCGTCCTCGTACCGGGAGCCGCGGCGGCCCTGGTCAGCGTGCTCGCCGTCGGCGTCGCCGCGCTGATCTCGCCGCCCGCCGCCGGTGTGCTCGCGCTCGGCCTGCTCGTGGCGGGAGTGGCGCTGCCCGCACTCGCCGCCCGGATCACCCGCCGCGCCGCCGACGAGGTGGCCCCGCTGCGGGGCGCGCTCGCCGTCGACGCGGTCGACCTCACCCACGGCGCCGCCGACCTGGCCGCGTTCGGGGCCACCGGCGCCGCGCTCGCCGCCGCCGACGAGCGGGCCGGACGACTGGCCCGGCTGGAACGCCGGCTCGCCGCGACCGGCTTCGCGGTGGACGCGCTCGGCGTCCTCGTCGGCGGCCTCACCGCCGCCGCCGTGGTGGTCGTGGCGCTGCGCGCCGAGGTCGGCGGCGTGCTGGTCGGCGTCCTCGCGGTCGGCTCGCTCGCCGCCGTGGAGGTGGCGCTCGCGCTCGTCGCGGCGGCCCGCCAGCGCACCCAGCTGCGGGCCGGGCTGGCCCGGGTCGCCGACCTGCTCACCGAGCCCGGCCCGGCACGGCCACCGGACGCGCCGGAGCCCACTGTCGACGGCCACGACGTGCGGTTCACCGACGTGACGGTCCGCTACCGGGCCGGCGCCGCCCCCGCCCTGACCGGGTTCGACCTCGACGTGCCGGCCGGCCGGCGGGTGGCGGTGGTCGGGCCGAGCGGCGCCGGCAAGAGCACGCTCGCCGCCGTGCTCACCGGCGCGGTACGCCCCGATACCGGCCGCGTCACCGCCGGCGGTGTGCCGGTGTCCGAGATCCCGGCCGAGCACCTGCCCCGCGTGGTCGGCGGCCTGCTCGCCGAGGCGTACGTCTTCCACGCCACGGTCCGGGAGAACCTGCTCCTCGGCCGCCCGGACGCCACCGAGGCGGACCTGGTCGCCGCGACCCGGGCGGCCGGCCTGCTCGACTGGGTACGCGACCAACCCGACGGCTGGGACACGGTGGTCGGCGAGCAGGGCGGGCAGCTCTCCGGCGGGCAGCGGCAGCGACTCGCGCTGGCCCGGGCGCTGCTGGCCGCCCCGCCGGTGCTGGTGCTCGACGAGCCGACCGAAGGGCTCGACCCGGCGGCCGCCGACGCGGTGCTGGACTCCACGCTCGCCGCCACCCCGGCCGGGCACTCGGTGCTGCTGATCAGCCACCGGCTCAGCGGCCTCGCCGGGTTCGACGAGATCGTGGTGCTCGAAGGCGGCCGGATCGTGCAGCGCGGCCGGCACGACGAGCTGGTGGCACGCCCCGGCTGGTACCGGGAGCAGTGGCTGCGCCAGGAGGCGGCCGAACGGGGCTACCTGGCGATCACGCCCTGACGCCCGGCCGATCGGGGTCTTCCCTGACGCGGGTGTCGCCCGCCGGTGGCAGGCTTACCCCATGCGGGTGCATGAGGAGGCAGTGGTCGACCGCCGGCTGCACGAGTTGTCCACGCGGTTGCACGGGCCGCACCGGCTCAAGACCGACCTGCTGACCGAGGCGCGGCACGCGCTGGAGGACGCCGTCGAGGCGTACCGGGAAGGGGGCCTGCCGCGCGCGGAGGCGCAGCGGCGGGCGGTCGCCGAGTTCGGCAGCGACGCCCAGCTCGTGCCGGGTTTCCAGGCCGAGCTGGCCGTCGGCGCGCTGCGCGGGCTGGCGCTGCGCACGCTCGTGGTGGCGGTGGTGCTCATCGCCGCCGGTGACCTGACGTGGCAGGGGTCGAGCTGGAGCGACGGTCCGCCGCCGCCGCAGAGCTACCTGCTGCTCTCCGCCGCGCTGAACGGCATCTGGGGCGTGGTCGCCGCGCTGGCGCTCGTCGCGCTGCTGGTCGGTCCGCTGGTCGCCCGGTGGGGTGCACCGCGGTTCGTCCGCCCGGCGCGGCTGATCGGTTTCGGTCTGACCGGCAGCCTGCTGCTCGGCGCGGTCGCCGGCGGCGCGCTGTTCGGCTGGTCGATCGGGCTGTGGGACGCCGCGCTCACCTGGCCACCCCTGGTCATCGGGATGGTGGTGGTCTCGGCGGCCTGGTTCGCGCTGGCCCGGGCGGCCCGCTGCTGGGTGCTCGCCGACCGCCGGTCGGCCGGCTGAGCGGCTGCCGGGGCGCGCCCGTCAGGCCGGGGCGGTGGGTGGCTCGTCCGCGCCGAGGAACCGCCCGACGGTGGCGCTGAACTCGTGCCAGCCGGCCCGCTCCCCGGCGAGCGCGCGGCCGCCCGCCTCGGTCAGCTCGTACGTGCGGCGCTCCCGGCCGTTGACGGTGCTCCACGTGCTCGCCACCAGCCCGGCCCGCTCCAGCCGGCGCAGCGCCGGATAGATGGTGCCGGTGGGCAGATCCAGCGTGCCGCCGCTGCGGGCCCGCAACGCCTCGATGATCGCGTAGCCGTGCAGCGCACCCCGTTCCAGCACGGCGAGCAGGAGCGCGTCCAGGTGTCCGTGCAGCGCCTGCGCCTTCATGCGTAGCAACGCTACTTGTCGTGCCGCCGCGACGCCAAGGGGTGCGACTCCCGGTCGGAACCGTCGCCCACTAGGGTATGTGCGCAGAGTCACTCGGCGGCGCGACGCCGCCGGGTGGGCAACCCGAACGCACACGGAGGTCAGCGTGGCCCGCCAGTCGCCCCAACGGCCCGACGCCGACGAGCCCGAGCTCGACGACACCGACGCCGCCGCCGCGGCCGACGAGGTCGAGGAGGACCGCCCGCCGGCGGACCGCGCGCTCTGGGAAGAGGTGCGGATCGACCCGGTGGAGATCGCCCTGCCCGCCGGCACCGGCTTCACGCTGCGGGCGTACCGGCCGGCGCGCGAGCTGACCCCGACCGACGTCGCCGAGCGCGACCAGGACGACCCGTTCCTGGCCCGCCGCCAGGTCGTCGAGACCGAGGAGGACGAGGAGGTGGTGATCCTCGACGAGGAGTTCGCCGCCCTCTCCGCCGAGGAGGACGACGAGGACGACGAGGACGAGGAGAAGGACGCCAAGTCCCGCCGCAAGGGCAAGGCCGACGCCTCGGGCGACGAGAAGGCCGAGGCCGACGAGGACGACTCCGAGGACGACGAGGACGAGGACGAGGCGGGCGACGAGGAGGTGCCGCTCTTCCTCACCCACAAGGGCCGGCTCCTGCTGTTCAAGACCCCCGAGTCATTGGTCACTTTCATCCGTTCCGGTGCGCCGAACGATCTGTCCCAGCTGGACAGTTGGAATGAACTGTCCGAACGGCTGGAACCGGCCGACATCGCCCCGCTGGACGAGGACACGTACGAGCTCGACCTGGTGGTCGAGAACCTGCGCGGCGGCCACGACGCGTGGGACCACGAGCTGCTCATCGAAGCCGGTGAGATCGCCCGTGACCTGGCGTACGCCCTGCGGCTACCCGCCGTGCTGGACATGCTCTCGGCCGGCTCCAGCCTGGACGACCTGGACGAGGCTCTGCGCGCTTCCGTCAACGGTGGCGTCGGTGGTTTCCTGGGCCGGCGCCGGCTGAAGAAAATCGGGGCACAAACCGCAAGTCTGGGTTGGCGCACCATTGTCGGCAAGATCTCTGCGGTTGTGGACTGGCGCGACTGACCCGGAGCGGGGAGCATCAGTCTCTGGCAGAGCAAGACCTGTGTCCCGGGAGGAGGACGACGCCGTGGCGCTCGTGCGCGTGTACTGCGGTCTGGCCTCGGCAGATCCGGCCGACCGAACGGCTTCGGCCGGAACGACGCTGACGTCCGCTGTGGTCGACGACGCAGGCCGTCTGCTGCACGTCTGCGAGATCGGTGACGATCCCGCCGGTTACGCCCGGCTGGTCGCGCTGCTGGTGGAGCGGTCCGGCGGTCCGAGCGGCGCGGCCATCGCCGCCGACAGCGACGACCACATCGTCACCTCGCTGCTGAGCGCCGCCGGCCGGCCGCTGGCGATCGCCGACGACGACTCGGTCGACGACTTCGCCGAGCGCTTCGCCGACGACGACTCCCTGGAGGAGATGCAGTCCCCGCCCGCCGAGCGCCGCGCGGTCGGGCTGGCCCGCGCGCTCCAGGCCGGTGCGCTCTCCGCGGTGACCCTCCCGGCACCGCGTGAGCTGGCCGGATACACGCAGGTCCTGGCCGCGCACGCGGCGCTGGCGAGTGGCCGGCACTCCGCCGCGGTGACGCTGCGCGAGGTGCTCCGCGAGCTCTACCCGGCCGCGCTGCGGGCCTACCCGGATCCGGCCGACCGGGTCGCCCTGGCGGTGCTCGACGCGCTGCCCGAGCCGGGCATGCTCCTCGGCCCCGCGGGCCGTGGAGGCGCGCCGACCGCCGACGCGGTCGTCGCGCATCTGGCCGGCGAGGGTGTGGCAGACGCCGACGCCGTCTCCGACGCGGTGACCGCGCTACGCGTCGCCATCTCCGAGACGCCCCGGCGGGCCACCGTCAACCGCACGCTCACCGCTGCCGTCGCCGAGACCGTACGGCAGGCCGTCGCCTCCGTCCGCACCTGCGACGCCGGCTGCGACGCGCTCGTCGGCGCGCTCGCCGAACGCACCGCTCCCTCCCCCGCGACCGGCCGCCGGGCCGCCGCACGACGGGGCGAGCAGGTCGACGAGCTGGCCCCGGCGCCCGCGGCCGACCTGCGTCCGGTGCGCTCGATCCCGCCGGAGCCGATCGCCGAGCCTCACCTCGGTCGTCCCGAACCGGCCGGCGCACCCGAACCGGCCGGCCGTCGCGGCCGTCCCGAGCCGCTCCCCGGCGGGCGCCGCAGCCGTCCGGAGCCGGTGTCCGGTCCGGCCGCCACGACGACGCCCCGGCCGCTCGGCCCGCCGCCCGTCGCGCCCGCGCCCGTGACGCCGCCGCCCGTCGCCCCGACTCCGGTCACGCCCGTCGCTCCGGCAGCCGCACTGGGCCGGCCGTCGTCGGCTCCCCCGGCGCGACCCGAGCCGACCGGCGCGCCGCTGCCGTCGCGGGTGGACGGCCCCACCAACCGGCCGATCTCCGCGCCGCCACCGCCGCCCCCCGGGATCACCCCGATCGCCCCGTCCCCGCGCGGCGCCGTACCGCCGGCCGAGGCCGGCGAGCCGTTCCGCCCGACGCTCACCACCGCGGCGATCAACAAGGCGCGGGCCGAGCGGCAGCGCACCGTCATCCCGCCCCGGCCCAAGACCAACCAGCACCAGGAACCGCCGACCGGTGGCTTCAGCGCCACCGACCTGAGCATTCCGGTGCCGGCCCCACGTCCGCCCGCGCCGGAGGCGCCGCCGGGCTCCCGGGCGAACTGGCCGCTGGTGAACAACGAGGACGACACCGCCCGGGAGCGGGAGGGCACCACCTACCCGTACGGGCGGGGCGTGGACGCGCCGAGCGATCCGGGCCGGGTCACGCCGCCGTGGCTCGCCGACGACCTGCCGCAGGAGCCGCCGATGCTGCGGCTGGTGGAGCCGCCGCCGCTGGCGGACCGGGCGCTGCGCGACGAGATGAGCCGCTCGGCAGACCCCGGCCTGGAGACGCCGCCGCTGCGTCTCGTCGACCAGGGCGACCCGGGCCGCGTCCCGCTGCCCGCCGCGCCCGAGCGGCGTCCCGCCCCGAAGGAGCACCGGCCGCCGCCGGTCTCCGACGAGGGTGACGGCGACCTGCTGATCTTCGCGCAGGCGAAGTCCGCCTGGTTCGTCGGGCACGGCGACGAGGCCGACCTGGAGTGGTCGACCACCGCCGACACCGGCTGGCAGGCGGCCGAGCAGGCGGCCCGTCCGGCCGTCGGCGCCGAGACCAAGGCTGGGCTGCCGAAGCGCGTGCCGCAGGCCAACCTGGTGCCGGGCTCCCCGCTGCGCGAGGAGCGTCCACTGCGGATCGTCCGGAACGCGGCGAGCCTCGCCGAGAACACCACCGGATACTTCCGGGGCTGGCGGCGCGGCCAGGAGATCGGCGGTTTCGCCGTGGGCGGGCGCCCGGGCCGCGAGGCGGCCGGCGGCTGGGACTTCACCCGCGACACCGGCGACCGCGACGACGACCGGGAGTACGAGTACCGCTCGGCGGGCTACCGCTCCTGACCGGACTCGCCGGGGGTGTTCCATCCCACACCGGGGCGATTTGACGCTGGGCTGGACCGGCCGGGAACATACCCGGCGGACCAGCGGCGGCGCCTGTTCGCCGGGGTGGGAAGGCGATTCCATTGGCGACACCGGCGTTCGACTCCACTGTGCTCACCCGGCGGGGCGTCCTCGCCGCCGCTGCCGGGAGCCTGCTGCTCGCCGGCTGCGCTCCGCAGGGCCAGCGGCCGGAGGACGGCCCGACCAGCAGCGCGCCGAGCGACCAGGATCTGATCGTCGGCGCGAGCCTGGAACTGACCGGCGCGGGTTCGCTGCTCGGCGTCGCCCAGCGGCAGGCCCTGCAGCTCACCGCCGACTCGCTCAACCGCACCGGCCTGCCGGTGGGGAACCTGGTCCGGTCGGTCCGGCTCCAGATCCTGGACAACGGCAGCAATCCCGAGGTCGCCGCCCGGCACGCCGCCGACCTCACCCGGATCGGTGCGCAGGCGCTGATCGGCGGTGTGCTGGGCGAGACCTCGGCGGCTCTCGCGGCGGCCGCCCAGCGGGTCAAGACGCCGTTCCTGTCGCTCGGCTACGGTGACCGCATCGTGCTGCCGCTGGACGAGCGCACGTTCACCTACAAGCTCACCCCGGACGCCGTCGACATGGCGCGTCGCCTGGTGGAGCTGTTCGAGTCCAAGAAGATCCGGCGGGTGTCGGTGCTCGCCGCCGAGGGGATGCACGGCGACTCGGGTGTGCGGGCGATGCGGGAGGCGCTCGCCGACAGCACCGTCGACCTGGCCCGCACGGTACGCCTGCCCGCGACCGGCCGGCGCTTCCGTGCCGCCGCCGAGCGCGTCTCCGGCGGCCAGCGGGACGGCGTGGTGGTCTGGGGTACCGCGCCGGACTCCGGAGTCGCCGCGCGGGAGCTGCGCGCCGCCGGTCACCGCGGCCCGATCTTCTTCGACGCCGGCGCGGTCGCCGACGACACCGTCCAGGGCGCGAACGCCGCAGCCGTGGAGGGCGCGTACGCGGTGCACCCGGCCTGCCTGGACGTCTCCGCCGCCACCGCCACCACGACGGCCCAGCTGGCCCGCAGGGACTTCGTCAACCGCTACACGCAGCGGCACGGCGTCAGCCCGGACTTCGCCCCGTACGCCTCCGACGCGCTCCAACTCCTGGCCACGTCGGCGCGGATGGCGACGAGCCTGGACCGGGGCCGGCTGCGGGCCCTCCTCCAGGCGCAGACCGTCGAGGGCATCGCCGGCGGGTACGCGTTCAACGCCGACCGGCACGGCGGCATGGAGCCCGACTCGCTCGCCGTGTACCAGGTGTTCCGCGGTACCTGGACCCGGTACGCCTGACCCCGCTCACCGCCCGGCGACCGTCCCGCGTGGAGGGTCACCGGGCGGTCGCATACCGTGTCCGACCCCGGACGGCAGGAAGCGCCCGGTGGCCCTGGGGCCGCCGGGCGCTTCCGCGTGTCGGTCAGGCGGGCGCGACGGCCCGCGAGCGCCGCATGGTGAGCACGTACTCGACCAGCGAGATCAGCACGTGCTTCGTGGACTCCCGGTTACGGGCGTCGCACGGCACCACCGGCACGTCGCGGGAGATCGCCAGCGCGTCCCGGACGTCCTGCGGATCGTGGTACTGCATGCCGTCGAAGCAGTTGATGGCCACCAGGTACGGCAGCCGCCGGTGCTCGAAGAAGTCGATGGCGGCGAAGCAGTCGGCGAGCCGCCGGGTGTCGACCAGCACCACCGCGCCGATCGCACCCCGGACCAACTCGTCCCACATGAACCAGAACCGCGTCTGACCCGGCGTACCGAACAGGTACAGGATCAGATCCCGGTCGATCGAGATACGACCGAAGTCCATCGCCACCGTGGTCGTCGTCTTGCCCGGCACCTGCCGGGTGTCGTCGACGCCGACACCGGCGGAGGTCATGATCGCCTCGGTGGTCAGCGGCGTGATCTCGGAGACCGAGCCGACCAGCGTCGTCTTGCCGACGCCGAACCCACCGGCGATAACGATCTTCGCCGACGTCACTCGGCCGCTCGGGGCCGGCGGCCGGTGCGACATGTCAGAGCCTGCGAAGTCCACTCAGCACCCTCTCCAGCAGTTCAGTGCCCACCGCGTCGTCGGAGTCGTCCAAAATGGTCGGCTCGTGGACCGCGACCAGGCCGTCCGTCGCCATGTCGGCGATGAGCACCCGGGCCACGCCGAGCGGAAGCTGCATCCGCGCCGCGATCTCGGCGAGCGACTGCACACGTCCGTCACACAACGCGGCGATGTACTGGTGTTCACGACCGTGGCCACCATTGCCAGTGGCAACCGCTCGGCCGCGCACCGTCGTCTCGACGAGTGCCTCCAGGGCGATGTCGAGCCGGGGACGGGTACGACCGCGGGTGACGGCGTACGGCCGGACCAACGCTCCGGTCGGCTCGTCACGATCCGCCATTTCGCCGCTCACCTCCCTCGTACCCGGCACCGGCTCGCCCCGGTGACATCCGTCGCTGTCGTAGTTGTTCCCGCACCTGACCCACCGGCCAGCGCGTCATTCAGCCCATCATCCCCACAGCCGTGCGCGGCTGCGGCGTCAGGGCATCGCCCACCCGGTCCACGAGCAGGGCCATCTCGTACCCGACCTGACCCACGTCGCAGCTTCGCGCCGCCAGCACCGCGAACGACGAGCCGTCGGAGATGGACATCAGGAACAGGAAACCGTTGTCCATCTCGACGACTGTCTGCAACACCGCCCCGCCCTCGAAGCAGCGGGCCGCGCCCTGGGTCAGGCTGACCAGACCGGACGCGATCGCGGCGAGCTGGTCGGCGCGGTCCCGCGGAAGGTCACGGGACGAGGCCAGAAGCAGGCCGTCGGCCGAGACCGCGACCGCGTGCGCCACACCGGGCACCCGGTCGGCGAAGTTGGCGAGCAGCCATCCGAGATCCTGCGTAGTAGTCATCCTTGTTGCTCCTTCTGCCCGCTCCCGGCCACTGGGCCTGAGTCAGACTGCGAGGACTGCTGCCCGCCCGGAGTGCCCTCCGGGCCGGTCGTGTTGCTGTCGGTGTTACGCCCACGCTGCACGCCCCGATGGTAGGCCGAGAGCAGGCCCCGAACACCCTCCGGAGTACGCCGCTGCACCGACGCGGAAGGCTTCTCGATGCTGCCGGGCACGAGCTGCGCCATCGGCGTCCGCTTCGGCAGCCCCTTCTGGGTGGTCTCCGCAACCGGAACCTCGGTGGCCGCCGAGGCGGCACGCCAGCCGTCGTCGGCCGCCGTCTGCCACGGGGAGGAGGACTGCGGCGACGCGGTCGGCTGCCGGGTGGGCAACCCGCCGGTGTACGCGGAACGGGTGTTCCCGTTCGCCGCGCCGTTGTCACGCGGTGCTCCGCCGGCCGTCGGAGTGTGTGCCATCGGCGTGTTACCTGTCGTTGCGGGTGTCTTCTGCGGCACGGGCCGGCCGGCCGTGTCCACCTTGGCGAACTGCTGGGTGGCGGCGCCGCCGTTCGTCGTCGCGGCCGGTGCCGCCGGCTCCTCGTTGGGCCCGGGCCGGCGGGTACGGAACCACGCCGACTCCAGCTCCCGGAAGATCGGCAGCTCCATCGTCTCGTCCGCGTACCGCTGACGGTTGCCCGGCTGCTGCGGCGCGGCCGGGCGTGCCACCGGTGCCGCCGGGCGGCTCGCCGCCGGGGCCTCGGCCGGCCGGCTCGCGGCCGGAGCGGCGGACGGCTGGCCGGCCGCCTGCTGCGGGGCCGGAATCTCCGTGCGCGGCACCCGGGGCAGCTCGGTGGTCATGTCCATGCCACTGGTGGCGCGTTCCGGCGCCGCCGGAGCCGGGGTCGGCGTGACCGGCGGCCAGACCGGCGGGGCGCTGACACCCGGTGCGGGCATCGGACGCGCCTGCGGCTGGTTCGCCGGCGGCGCGGAGGCGGGCTGCCCGGACACCGGCGCGGGGTGCCCGGAGACGGGCGCGGCCGAGACCGGACGGTACGGCAGCGGGTCACCGGAGACCGGCACCGCGGAGACCGGGCGGCCGGAGAACGGGTCACCGGACACCGGCGCGGCCGAGACCGGACGGTACGGCAGCGGGTTACCGGAGACCGGTGCGCCGGAGACCGGGGGCAGCGGCGGGGCCGACACCGGCGGGACCGGCGGCGCGGAGACCGGCGGCGGGCTGTAGGGCCGCGCCTCCGGGCTGCTCGGAAGCTGGCGCGGGATCGCCGGCTGCTGCCCGGTGCTGCCCGGGTCGCCGTCGGCCGGGTTCCGCCGCTGCGGCAGCGGGTCCGTCGACTGGCCGTTGGGCCGGCCGCCGAATCCGCCGTCGCCGCCGGACGGGCTGGCGCCGGTCAGGTCGGACCAGGCCGGCATGGCACGGCCGCCACCGGCGTTCGCCGGGGTGCCCGAGCCGTTGCGCGGCGCCGGGTCGAACGCGCGTCCGCCGAGCGTGACCTGGTTGCCCGAGGAGCCCGGGTGGGGCGCCGGCGGCAGGCTCGGCGGGTTGTTGTTGCCGAAGGCGGCCAGGGCACCGAAGGCCGGTGCCGGGCCGTTCTGCTGCGGGCCCGCTGCGGGCAGGGCCGGTCCGGGCAGGCCACGGCCGGCCAGGGCGCGCGGCACCAGGACCGAGGTCGGCAGCGTCACGTCGGCGACGGTGCCCCGGTCGGCGCCCGGCCGCAGCTCGACCCGGACGCCGTGCCGGGCGGCCAGCCGCGCGACCACGACCAGGCCCATCATCCGGGAGACCGCGACGTCCACCTGCGGCGGCGTGGCCAGCCGCTCGTTGAGGTCGCGGAGCTGCTCCTGGCTGATGCCGATGCCGCGGTCCTCCACGTAGAGGGAGGCGCGGTCGCCGACCCGCCGGGCCTCCACCATGACCTGCGAGTCCGGCGGGGAGAAGGCGGTGGCGTTGTCGAACAGCTCGGCGACCAGGTGCACCAGGTCGTTGACCGCGTGGGCGGCGACCTCGATGTCCCGGTCGATCACGCCGAACTCGATCCGGGTGTAGTGCTCGACCTCGGACTGGGCGGCGCGGAGCACGTCGATCAGTGCGGCGGGCTCGCGCTGCACACGGGTGGAGTCCGCACCGGCGAGGACCAGCAGGTTCTCGTCGTTGCGGCGCATCCGGGTGGCCAGGTGGTCGAGCTGGAACAGCTCGGCCAGCCGGTCCGGGTCCTCCTCGCCGCGCTCCAGGCGGTCGAGGTGGCCGATCAGCCGGTCGACCAGGATCTGCGAGCGGCGGGCCAGGTTGACGAACATGGTCGCGACCGAGGCCCGCAGGGCGGCCTGCTCGGCGGCGGTCCGGACGGCCTCCAGGTGGACGGCGTTGAACGCCTCGGTCACCTGGCCGAACTCGTCCTTGCTGCGTACCGGCAGCGGCTCGGCGATCTGGTTGGCGAGTTGCACCGGGGAGAGCTGGCCGGTGACCTGGGGGTCGCGCAGCCGGGCGACCGCCTGCGGCAGCCCGTACTGGGCCACCGCCAGGGCGCCCTGGCGCAGGTCACGCAGCGACCGGGCCATCGAGCGGGCCACCAGGTACGCGAACAGGATGGCCAGCAGCAGCATGGTGAGCAGCAGGCCGGTCTCCAGGAACACCTGGCGCTGGGTGTCGGAGCGCAGCGCGTCGGCCTGCCGGACCACGTTGCCGTCGAGCCGGGCCTCCACGGTCCGGATCAGCTTGGCGTTGGCGACCATGGTCTGGTCCCACTGGTCCGCCCCGAACGGGGCGTTCTCCATCGAGCCGTTGTTGTTGCCCGAGACGAAACTCGTGAAGCGGTCGGCCTTACGCAGGTCGGGCCCGGAGACGGTCTGCTCGTAGAACAGCTTGTCGGGCTCGGTGGCGACCGACTGGAAGGTCGCCAGCGACTGCGACTGACCGGTGCCGCTGGCGATGAACTGCTCGCGCAGCGCGGCGGTGTACTGGTTCTGGGTCAGCGCCTGGTGGACGACGACCCGGCGCTGGGTCAGGTATTCCTTCTGCCGGGCGACGGCGGCCGCCGCGCGCATCCGGTCGCTGAGGTCGTTGTCGCCGGCGAGCTGGGTGGCCGAGTCGCGGATGGCCAGCAGGTCCTCGATCAGCTGGCGGTACGCCTGGTCGGCGTCATTGATCTTCAGCTTGCCGTTCAGCACCTGGCTGCGGGTCGCCGGAAGGTCCTTCAGCTGGGTGTCGATCGTGTCGAGCAGCCCGACGAAGTTGCGGGGCAGGTCGTCGATCTCGCCACGCTGCCGCAGGTACGGCGACTTCGCCTGGTCCACCCGCTGGTTGGCGCGGTTGTAGCCCTCCTGGTACTGCGCCCGGGTCTGGAACTCCTTCGCGCCGAGGAAGAGCACGGCGCCGACCCGCTCGTCCTGCACGGTGTCGACCAGGTCACCCGAGTAGCCGATCAGGTTGGCCAGATCCCCCGCCCGGTTGGCATTGTTGAGCGTCTCCAGGTGGTCGACCAGACCACTGGTGCCCACCACGACCGTGGCGATGGTCGGCACGATCATGATCAGACCGAGCTTGGACCAGATCGGCATGTCGCGCAGCCGACTCATCGGCCGGCGCAGCCGCGACAGGAAGGAGCCCGCCGTCGTTGGCCGTTTGCTCACGTCACCGCCCTCGCATTACCGCGCCCCGCGCCACCCTGCGGGCAACGCCGAGCGACCGACCCGGCGGGTCGGACCTCCGAGATTCCATCACGCCGCTCCGCAAAGAGAAAGACCAGGTTGTCCCTCACCGGAGGTGTGATGAGATGTTGATGCAATTTGATAGCAATCCGTCTGGCCGGAGTCACTGAAGGTAATGGAACACCCGCATCGCGTCGTCCTGCTCGCCGGCCCATCGGGGTCGGGAAAGTCATACATAGCCCAGCGAACCGGACTTCCGGTGCTCTGCCTGGACGACTTCTACAAGGATGGCGATGACCCTACGTGTCCGCGTCGAAACGGACAGGTGGATTGGGAGTCCCCCTTGTCCTGGGATTCGGACACGGCGGTGCAAACAATCGCCCGACTGGCTCGTGAGGGCAAGGCCGAAGTGCCGGTTTATGCGATCGGCGCAGACCGTCGGGTAGCCACCCGGCCATTCGATGTCGACGGATCGCCAATCTTCGTCGCCGAGGGGATCTTCGCGGCCGAGATCGTGGCCGAGTGCCGCCGGCTGGGGCTGCTCGCCGGGGCGTACGCGCTGCGCCGCCCGCGCGGCGCGACGTTCCTGCGCCGCCTCGCCCGGGATCTCGCCGAGCAGCGCAAGGCGCCCCGGGTGCTGCTCCGGCGCGGGGTCGCGCTGCTGCGCGCCGAGCCGGCCGTGCTGCGCCGGCAGACCGGGCTGGGCGCCGAGGCGGCCCGTGCCGGGCAGGTGCTGCGCGGGGTGGCCGCACTGCTCTCCGGCCACCCCCGCCAGTCGTGATCAGCCGATCAGCTCGGCGTACGCCGGCTTGATCACCTCGTCGATGATCCGCAGCCGCTCGTCGAACGGGATGAAGGCGCTCTTCATCGCGTTGATGGTGAACCACTGGAGTTCCTTCCAGCCGTAGCCGAAGGCCTCCACCAGCAGCGCCATCTCCCGCGACATCGAGGTGCCGCTCATCAGCCGGTTGTCGGTGTTCACCGTCACCCGGAACCGCAGGTCACGCAGCAGCCCGATCGGATGGTCGGCGATCGAGGCCGCCGCGCCGGTCTGCACGTTCGACGACGGGCAGAGTTCCAGCGGGATGCGCTTGTCCCGCACGTACGCGGCCAGCCGGCCCAGCACCGGCGGGTTGCCCGGGGTGATGTCGTCGACGATGCGGACGCCGTGGCCGAGCCGGTCGGCGCCGCACCACTGGATCGCCTGCCAGATCGACGGCAGGCCGAACGCCTCACCGGCGTGGATGGTGAAGTGGAAGTTCTCCCGCTGGAGGTACTCGAACGCGTCCAGGTGCCGGGTGGGCGGGAACCCCGCCTCGGCGCCGGCGATGTCGAAGCCGACCACACCGGTGTCGCGGTGCCGCACGGCCAGCTCGGCGATCTCCTGCGAGCGGGCCGCGTGCCGCATCGCGGTGAGCAGCGTGCCGATCCGGATCGGGGTGCCCGCCTCGGCGGCCAGCGCGCTGCCCTCCCGGAACCCGGTGACCACCGCGTCGACCACTGCGTCCAGGGTCAGGTTCTGCTCCAGGTGCTGCTCCGGCGCGAAGCGCACCTCGGCGTAGACCACGCCGTCGGCGGCCAGGTCCAGCGCGCACTCGCGAGCCACCCGGCGCAGCGCGGCAGGGGTCTGCATGACCGCCACCGTGTGCGCGAACGTCTCCAGGTAGCGCTCCAGCGAGCCGGAGTTCGCCGCCTCGGTGAACCAGACGCCGAGCGCCGCCGGGTCGGTGGTGGGCAGTTCGTGGCCGACCTCGGCGGCCAGTTCGACGATCGTCGCGGGCCGCAGGCCGCCGTCGAGGTGATCGTGCAGCAGCGCCTTCGGGACCTTGACGATGTCCTCGTACGAGATTGCGACCATGCTCAGACCCTAGTCACCCCCGGTACGGGCGCGGCGGTGGACCGGGGCGGTCAGGGTCGCCAGCCGTACACCCGCTCCACCGCGAGCCGCAGGACCACCCGCCCGTCGGCGACCATGGCGGCCCGGTAGTCGGCCCAGTCCGGGTGTTCGCCGCGGATCCGCCGGTAGACCTCGACCAGTTCGTCGACCGTCGCGTCGTCGGTGGCCACGGCGGGCGGGGTGAGCGTCACGGTGCCCTCGGCGACCGCGTACGCCCCGCCGTCGGTGGTGGTCACGTGGAAGCTCGCCCGGGGATCGCGGCGCAGGTTGCGCACCTTGGCCCGGTCGCCGGTGGTGGAGCAGCGGATCAGGCCCAGCTCGGCCAGGTAGTCGAGGTTGGACAGCTGGGGCCGGCCGTCCCGGCGCAGCGTGGCGAGCACCCCGCGCCCGCGCTCGCCGAACAGCTCCCAGAGCCGCGCGCTCATGCGGCAACCCGCAGCGGCGCGAGCGCGGCGGCCAGCCGGGCGAGCTGGTCGAGCATGAGCACGGCGGCCTCCTCGCGGCCGGGGTCGGGTCGCAGCTCGCCCGCCTCGTCCAGCGCCTGCCGCAGGAAGACGACCACCTGGTCGTTGACCGGTGTCATGTTCAGCGTGGTCACCACCTGCTTGATCATCTGCACCGCGCGCAGGCCCCCGGAGGTCATGCCGTAGCTGACGAAACCCACCGGCTTGTGCTGCCACTCGTGGTAGAGGTAGTCGATCGCGTTCTTCAGCGGCGCGCTGAAGCCGTAGTTGTACTCCGGCATGACCAGGACGAAGGCGTCCGCGGCGTCGATCTCGGCGCTCCAGGCGCGGGTGTGCTCGTGCAGGTAGACCCGCTCGGACGGGTGGTGCGGCTCGTCGTGGAAGGGCAGCCCGACCTCGGCCAGGTCGAGGAGGCGTACCTCGTCGAAGCCGGCGTGGCGGACGGCGGCGGCGGTGAACCAGTCACCGATGCGCCGGCCGACGCGGCCGGGGCGGGTGCTGGCGACGACGACGGTCAGGCGGGGCATGGTGAGGTCACTCCTGTCGGGACGGCGGCCGGGGCGGTGAGCCGGGGCACGAACCAGGCGACGATCGGCCCGATGCCGATCGCGTAGAGCAGGGTGCCGGGGCCGACCACGCCGCCGAGCAGCCAGCCGACGGCCAGCACCGTCACCTCGATCGCGGTGCGGGCCGGGCCGAGCGGCAGGCCGCGGGCGGCCAGGCCGGTCATCAGCCCGTCCCGCGGGCCGGGGCCGAGGCGGGCGCCGAGGTAGAGCGCTGTGGCGAGGCCGTTGAGCAGGACGCCCGCGACCAGCAGGCCGATCCGGCCGGCGAGCGGGGCGACCGGCGGCAGGAGCGCCAGCGTCGCGTCGAGGGCCAGGCCGACGAGCGCGACGTTCGCCACGGTCCCGACGCCCGGGCGCTGCCGCAGCGGGATCCACAGCAGCAGCACCAGCAGCGCCACGCCGTTGACCAGCAGGCCCATCGGCAGGCCGGTGCGGTCGGCGAGGCCCTGGTGCAGCACGTCCCAGGACGCGAGCCCGAGGTCGGCGCGGACCATCAGCGCGACGCTGACGCCGAACAGGGCCAGGCCGGCGAACAGCCGTACCAGCCGGGACGGCAGTTTGGTTGACATGTCATCAACCTAGACCGCAACTTGGTGACATGTCAACAACACCGGTAGGATCGGTCCGTGGACGAACCGCGCTGGCTGGACGAGCAGGAGGACCGCGCCTGGCGCGGCTACCGCCGCATGCGCCGCCTGCTCGACCTGGAACTGGCCCGGGAACTGATGCAGGACGCCGGCCTCTCCGAGCCCGACTACGACGTCCTGAGCGACCTCTCCGAGACCCCGGAGCAGCGGCTACGGCTCAGCGAACTGGCCGATCGCATGCTCTGGTCCCGCAGCCGCCTGTCCCACCACATCTCCCGCATGCAGCAACGCGGCCTGGTCACCCGGGAGGAGTGCGCCACCGACGGCCGCGGCTCGGTCGTCGTGCTCACCCCGGCCGGGCGCCGGGCCGTCGAGGCCGCCGCACCCGGGCACGTCGCGGCCGTCCGCCGGCACCTGATCGACCGGCTCACCCCGGCCGAGGTGGCCGCACTCGGCACGCTCAGCCAGCGGGTGATCGACCACCTCACCGGCCGACCGGCGACGGAGGACTGAGCCGTGGACGACCGCGTCCTCGCCCGGCTACGCTGCCCGGTCTGCGCCGAGCCGCTCACCGCGACCACCGCCGGCACCGCACGCGCGCTGCGCTGCCCGCGCGGGCACAGCTTCGACATCGCCCGGCAGGGGTACGTGAACCTGCTCGCCGGCCGCGCCCCGCACTCCGGGGACAACGCCGAGATGGTCGCCGCCCGCGCCGGCTTCCTCGCCGCCGGTCACTACGACGCCGTCGCCGCCGCGCTGGCGACCACAGCGGTCCGCGTCGCGGACGTCGACCCGTACCCCCTGGTGGTCGATGCCGGCGCCGGGACCGGGCATTACCTCGCGGCGGTGCTGGCGGCGCTGCCGGACGCCGCCGGCCTGGCCCTGGACGTCTCCAAGCCGGCGCTGCGCCGCGCGGCCCGGGCGCACCCGCGGGCCGCCGCCGCGCTGGCCGACACCTGGCAGCGGCTGCCCCTGGCCGACCGGTCCACCGCCGTGCTGCTGAACGTGTTCGCGCCCCGCAACGGCCCGGAGTTCCACCGGGTGCTCGACCCGGGCGGCGCGCTGCTGGTGGTCACCCCGGCCGCCGACCACCTGACCGAACTCGTCGACGCGCTGGACCTGCTGCGGGTGGACCCGGACAAGGCCGACCGGGTCGCCGGCAGCCTCGGCGCCCACTTCGCCGAGGAGTCCGCGACCGGGCACCGGGCCCGGCTCGCGCTGACCCGCGCCGAGGTCACCACACTCGTCGGGATGGGACCGAGCGCCTGGCACGCCGACCCGCAACGGCTCGCCGCACGCGTCGCCGCGCTGCCCGAGCCGGTGCCGGTCACGCTCTCCGTCCGGCTCGGCGTGCACCGCCCGCGCTGACCCGGCTCAGGTGGAGAGGTCGACCTCTTCCCAGCCCGGCGGCTCGTCGTGGTACGGCCCGCGCAGCACCACCGCCCACTCCAGCGCCCACCGGCGCTGCCCGATCGCGTTGGCGTCCACCAGGCCCGGCAGCGCGCGCCCGGCCTTCTCCGTCTCCAGGTACGCCCAGTCGAGGCAGTAGTGCAGATCCAGCAGCGCCGCGGCGTCACCGGGATGCTGCGGCGCCGCCAGGATCCGGGCCCGCCACTGGCCGAACGTCTCCCCCGCCACCAGGTTCGGCATCCGCTCGACCAGCCGCTCGTCCACCGGCACCGTCGGGTCCAGCTCCTTCGCCAGCCCGAGCACCCAGGCCAGCGAGAACAGCGCGTCGTGGTGCAGCACGAACGACCTGTGGTCGCCCCGGCCGCCCATCACGAACTGCCACTCCGGCGGCGTCACCGAGTCGACCAGGTGCGACTCCAGCAGCCAGCCCATCGCCGCCTGCGCGGGCATCCCGAAGCAGCGGGCCAGGATCACGTGCAGCACCGCGATCCGGGCCTCGATCTCCGGGGTCGGACGTAGCTCGATCTCGTCGCCCGGCTCCCACACCAGCGGGAACTGCGGCGGCGGCAACGGAAGGCCCAGCCGGGACAACTCGTCCAGGCTCGCCTCCCGGACGGCCCGGGGATCGGGAGCGGGTACGCGCACGGTCAAGCCCCTGTCTGCTCACCTCGGCTCGTCGCCGGCCGATCCCCCCTGGCCTGGGAGGATAGCGGCTCCCGCCGGGCCGGCACCATGGCCGTCCCCGGTCAGCCGATCCGCTCGACGACCAGCGGCGTCGCGTCCGGCGCGTCCGGCGCCACCCGCACCGCGCGGCGCGCCTCGTCCAGCGCGGCGGGCATCCGCTCGGCGTGCTCGGCCCGCAGCTCGAACAGCGGGTCGCCGACACGTACCCGGTCACCGCGTCGCTTGTGCAGCACCACGCCGGCCGGGATGCTCACCGGGTCCTCCTTGCGGGCCCGGCCCGCGCCGAGCCGCCATGCGGCCACCCCGATCGCGTACGCGTCGACCTCGGCGACCCAGCCGTCCTCGGTCGCGGTGACCAGCTCGACCTCGTTCGCGGTGGGCATCGGGGCGTCCGGGTCACCGCCCTGCGCCCGGATCATCGTGCGCCAGGAGTCCATCGCCCGGCCGTCCCGCAGTGCCGCCTCCGGGTCGGCGTCCGGCAGGCCGGCCGCGTCGAGCATCTCCCGGGCCAGTGCCAGCGTCAGCTCCACCACGTCGGCCGGACCGCCGCCGGCGAGCACCTCCACCGACTCGGTCACCTCGACCGCGTTGCCGACGGCCAGGCCGAGCGGGGTGGACATGTCGGTGAGCAGGGCGACCGTCCGGACGCCGTGCGCGCCGCCCAGCTCGACCATGGTGCGGGCCAGCTCGCGGGCGTCGTCGACGTTCTTCATGAACGCGCCGGAGCCGACCTTCACGTCGAGCACCAGCGCGCCGGTCCCCTCGGCGATCTTCTTGCTCATGATCGAGCTGGCGATCAGCGGGATCGCCTCGACCGTGCCGGTGACGTCGCGCAGCGCGTACAGCTTGCGGTCGGCCGGGGCGAGCCCGTCACCGGCCGCGCAGATCACCGCGCCCACGTCGCGGAGCTGGGCGATGAACTCGTCGTTGGTGAGCGCCGCCCGCCAGCCCGGGATCGACTCCAGCTTGTCCAGCGTGCCGCCGGTGTGGCCCAGGCCCCGGCCGGACAGCTGCGGCACCGCCGCGCCGCACGCGGCCACCAGCGGGGTCAGCGGCAGGGTGATCTTGTCACCGACGCCGCCGGTGGAGTGCTTGTCCACAGTCGGCCGGGACACCGGCGACAGGTCGAGCCGCTCGCCGCTGGCGATCATGGCGGCGGTCCACCGGGCGATCTCCGGCGCGGTCATGCCGCGCAGCAGGATCGCCATGGCCAGCGCCGACATCTGCTCGTCGGCGACCAGACCCTTGGTGTACGCGTCGACCACCCAGTCGATCTGCCCGTCGCTCAGCACACCCCCGTCCCGCTTGGCCCGGATGACGTCAACCGCCGTGAAAGCACTCACTTACAAGATCCAATCAGTAATCGCGCTTGGTCGCGGCAACCCCGCGAACGGTGACCGTCGAGGAATCGGGCCGACCGTGACCGGCGGAGGGATCAAGCCTGACCGCCCGGAGCCGGGCACGGTCGGCCCGATTCCCCCACCTCAACCACCCCAACGGGACGGAATCTCCGTCGGAGGCTCACCCTCACCAGCCCAGAAGATCGTCCCCGAAGCGTCCACCACGACCACGCGCGGTGTCCGCGCCAGCCCCCACTCGATCGCCTCGGCCGGGTCGTCCCAGGTCGACCCCTCCTCCAGCACGCCGGTCTCGGCGTCAGTGGTCTCCCCCGACGACCGCTCCCAGTACGTCGTCCAGACCTGCTGCCCGGCCGACAGGTCGGGGTGCACGAACACGGTGCCCCGGCCCCGCCAGGCGGCCAGCCGGTCCGGCACCACGGGCACCGGATGCTCACCGGTCACCGCCTCGATGTCGGCCACGTCGAAGGCGTGCGGCAGCAGCTCCGCCATCCGCAGCGGTCCGCCCTTCGCCTCGACCAGGCACTCCGGCCCGCCCTGCTCCCAGAGCAGCTGCCGGCACCTGCCGCACGGCATCAGCGGCTCACCGGTGGCGTCGACGCAGGACAGCGCCACGATCCGGCCCCCGCCGGTCGCGTGCAGTTGCGAGACCACGCCGCACTCGGCGCAGAGCGTGACGCCGTAGCCGGCGTTCTCCACGTTGCAGCCGACCACGACCCGGCCGTCGTCGACGAGCGCGGCGGCACCCACCGGGAACTTCGAGTACGGCACGTAGGCGTGCCGCATGACCTCGGTGGCGGCGGTACGCAGCCGATCCCAGTCGATCTCCATCACAACCCCCATTCTGCCCATTCAACGCCGATCGGTCGCGGGTGCGGCCGGAGACGACGATGCCCGGCGGGTCGCCCCGCCGGGCACGGTGTCGCGGCGGGCGGTCAGCCCTTGATGTACGGCTTGCCGTCGGCGGCCGGCGCCCGGACCTTGCCCACCAGCCCGGCCACGGCCAGGATCGTCGCCAGGTACGGCAGCATCGCCAGGAACTGGCTCGGGATGCTGCTGCCGATCGCGCCCAGGTAGGTGGCGAGCTGGTCGGCGAAGCCGAAGAACAGCGCCGCCAGCAACGCGCCGGTCGGGCTCCACCGGCCGAAGATCAGCGCGGCCAGGGCGATGAAGCCCTTACCGCCGATCATGTTCTTGGTGAACGAGTAGAGCGCCAGCGTGTACGAGGCGCCGCCGACACCCGCCACCAGACCGGCCAGGATCACGTTGCGGTAGCGCAGCCGCAGCACCTTCACGCCCAGCGTGTCCGCGGCGGTCGGGTGCTCGCCGACCGAGCGGGTCCGCAGGCCCCACCGGGTACGGAACAACGCCAGGTGGATGACGAGCACCAGCAGCAGGCCGACGTAGAGGAAGATGTTGCCCCGGAACAACGCCGGGCCGATCAGCGGGATGTCGGACAGCAGCGGGATCTCCCAGTTGCCGAACCGGGGAGCGCTGTTGTACTTCGCCGCGTCGGTCTGCATCAGCCGCTCGTACAGGAAGCCGGTGATGCCGACCGCCAGCAGGTTGAGCACGATGCCCATGACCACCTGGTCGACCAGGTAGCGGATGGAGAACACGGCCAGCAGGAACGAGATGAACGCGCCACCGATGGCGGCGGCCACCAGGCCCACCCAGACGCTGCCGGACATGCTGCCGAACAGCGCGCCGGAGAAGGCGCCCATCAGGAGCTGGCCCTCGATCGCCACGTTCACCACGCCGGAACGCTCGCAGAGCACACCGGCGAGCGCGCCGAAGATCAGCGGCAGGGCCAGGATGAACGTGCCGCGGACGACGTTCACCAGCGGCATGAAGTTGCGGCCCTCGGGCGCGGCCGAGACCTGCCAGCACAGGAAGCTCAGCACGAAGGCGACCAGCCCGGCGCCGAGCAGCAGCGTGAACCAGCGCTTCGGCACACCGGCCAGCAGCGCGCCTCCGGCCGCGGCGGTGATCAGCCCGAACAGGATCGCGCCGACCGTACCGTTGATCTCCAGGGCGGCCCCGCCCTCGGTCTCGCTGAGCGTGAACCGCGCGTGCTGGTCGGTCGCGAGCGCGCCGAACAGCACCGCCGCGAGCACACCGAGCGCCAGCAGGACCGCGCCGATCTTCCGGTTACGGGTCCAGAAACCCTCGTCGACCGCGGTAACGGCGACCTCGGGGACAGCGGTGGTGGACATGCTCACCAGCCCTTCGCGAGGCTCGTCTGCAACCGGGCGGCGCGGGCCGCCCGGAGCTGGAAGATCGTCTTCACCAGGGCAGGCGCGGCGATGAAGATGACGATGAGCGCCTGGAGCACGGTGACCAGTTCCAGCGAGATGCCGGAGTACGACTGCATCCGGTTGCCGCCGGCCTGGAGCGCGCCGAACAGCAGCGCGGCCAGCAGCACGCCCCACGGCTTCACGCGGCCGAGCAGCGCGACCAGGATGCCGTCGAAGCCGATCTGCGCGATCACCAGCGGGGTCAGCGCGGTGGCGGTGGTGCCGAGCACCATGGTCGAGCCGCCGAGACCGGCCAGCATGCCCGCGAACACCATCACCAGCACGTACGTCTTCGTCACGCTGATGCCGGCGGTCCGGGCCGCGTCCGGGTTCGCGCCCACGGCCCGCAGCTCGAAGCCGAGCGTGGAGCGGTTGAGCAGCCAGGCGATGAACCAGGTGGCCGCCACCGCGAGCAGGATGCCGGCGTGCACCCGCAGGTCGTCGCCGAGCAGGCGGGGCAGCTGCGCGGAGGACTCGACCGGCTTGCTGATCGCGTCCGCCCGGTTCGGGTTCTGCACCCCGTTCTGGACGATGATCCAGGACAGGAAGTAGACCGCCACGTAGTTGAGCATGATCGTGTTGATCACCTCGTGCGCGCCGGCCCGTGCCTTGAGGATGCCGGGGATGAAGCCCCAGAGCGCGCCGCCGAGCGCGCCGGCGATCAGCGCCACCAGCAGGTGCACGACGGGCGGCAGCGGAAGCGCGAAGCCGGCCACGGCGGCCAGGATGACGGCGATCGTGGCCTGGCCCTGGGCGCCGATGTTGAACAGGCCGCCGCGGAAGGCCAGCGCCACCGACAGGCCGGTGAAGACGAGCGGCGCGGCGTAGGTGAGCGTCTCCGAGATCGGGCTCATGGCGGCGGTGAAGCCGACCGCGTCCGGGTCGAAGATCGCGCCCTTGAACAGGTTCGCGTACGCCTCGCTGACCACAGTCCAGCTGGCGTTCAGCGCGTCGGTGGGACGGGCCGTGATGTAGCTGTAGGTGGCGAGCACCTCCGGGTCGGACACGATGATCAGCACCGCGCCGACCACCATGGCCAGCAGCACCGCGAGCACCGTCACGGTGAACGTGTTCGCCGCCCAGAGGTTGTCCAGGAACATCCGGCCCATGCCGGGACGGGACTCCCCGGCCGGTTCCGGCTTCTTCGCGGTCGCGGTGGCGGGCACCGTCTGCTCGGTGTCACCGGCCGGCTGCGTCGGCGTCGCCCGGGCCTCGCTCAGCGACTCCTGCGCCTCGGTCGCCGGCTCCTTGTCCGGTGAGCCCGAGACGGGGTTCGGGTTGGTCATGCCTCGTCCTCGTTGCCAGGGCCGTCCTCGGTCGCGGTGGCGGCGTCCGGGGTGGCGGCGTCCGGGGTGATGCCGGCCATCAGCAGGCCGATCTCCTCGCGCGGGGTGTCCGGGCCGACGATGCCGATGATCCGGCCGCGGTACATGACCGCGATCCGGTCGGCCAGGCCGATCACCTCGTCCAGTTCGCTGGAGACCACCATGACCGCGGTGCCGATGTCCCGCTCGCGGATGACCCGGCTGTGGATGAACTCGATCGAGCCGACGTCCACGCCCCGGGTGGGCTGCGCGGCGATGAAGAGCTTCAGCGGCCGGGACAGCTCCCGGGCCACGATCACCTTCTGCTGGTTGCCGCCGGAGAGCGTGCCGACCGCCGCGTCGGCCGAGGAGGTACGGACGTCGAACTGCTCGATCCGCTCCCGGGCCGACTTCGCGATGGCGTCGGGCTTGAGCGACAGGCCCCTGCCGAACGGCGGCCGGTCGTAGATGTCCAGCACCAGGTTCTCCGCCACGGAGAACTCCTTGACCAGGCCGTCGACGCTGCGGTCCTCCGGCACGTAACCGACGCCGGCGCGGAGCACCTTCTTGGTCGACCAGCCGTGGGTCGGCTCGCCGTCGAGGCTGATCGTGCCGGCGAGCACCGGGCGCAGGCCCATGATCGCCTCGATCAGCTCGGTCTGGCCGTTGCCCTGCACGCCCGCGACGCCGAGCACCTCACCGGCGTGCACTGTCAGGTCGACGCCGTCGACCGCGCGTACCTGCCGGTCGTCGTCCACGACCAGGCCGGAGACCTCCAGGATCGGCTTGCCGGGGGTGGCAGGCTTCTTGTCCACGGTCAGCCGGACGCTGCGTCCCACCATCAGCGCGGCCAGCTCGTCCCGGCTGGCGCTCGGCTCGGCGGTGCCCACCGTCTTGCCGCGCCGGATCACGGTGATCCGGTCGGCGATGGCCTTCACCTCGCCCAGCTTGTGGGTGATGAACACGATCGACTTGCCGGCGGCCTTGAGCGACCGCATGACCGTGAGCAGTTCCTCGGTCTCCTGCGGCGTGAGCACGGCCGTGGGCTCGTCGAGGATCAGCAGGTCGACGTCGCGGGTGAGGGCCTTGACGATCTCCACCCGCTGCTGGATGCCGACCGGCAGGTCCTCGATCACCGCGTCCGGGTCGACCCGCAGGTTGTACCGCTCGGAGACCTCGGCGACCTCGCGCCGGGCCCGCCGCCGGTCGAGGATCCCGGCGAAGGGCCCCTTGACCTGCTCGGCGCCGAGCATCACGTTCTCGGCCACGGTGAAGACCGGCACCAGCATGAAGTGCTGGTGCACCATCCCGATCCCGGCGGCGATCGCGTCCGACGGGCCCTTCAGCTTCAGCGGCTTGCCGTCGACCAGGATCTCGCCCTCGTCCGGCTGGTAGAGGCCGTAGAGGACGTTCATCAGGGTCGACTTGCCGGCGCCGTTCTCGCCGAGCAGGGCGTGGATCTCTCCAGGCTCCACCGTCAGGTCGATGTGGTCGTTGGCGACCAGATCACCGAACCGTTTGGTGATGCCGCGCAGTTCGAGTCTCAGCGCAACCTCCTGGAGTGCGAGCGATGGTGCAGCGTAGCGACCTGCCGCGCCGCCACCACGCCGGGTGGGGATGTCGGGGGGAGTCAAGCTGATCGGCCGCCCCGGCGCTGGGGGTACCTTCCCCGTCGCGCCGGGACGGCCGGATCGTCAAACCTGGTGTCCGCCGGCCCCCGCTGCCGATGATCGCACCGCGGCGGCCGGCGGAACCGTCACTTGGTCGGCTGGGCCTTCGAGGTGACGGTGATGGTGCCCGCGGCGATGTCCGCCTTGATCTTGTCGACCTCGGCCTTCAGGTCCGCCGGGACCTTGCTCTCGAAGTCGTGGTACGGGGCGATCGAGACGCCGGTGTTCGCCAGCGTGCCCACGAAGCCGGGGGTGGACTGCAGCTTCTCGCCACCGGCGGCCTTCAGCACGGCCTCCTTGACGGCCTCCGGGATGTTCTTGACGACAGTGGTCAGGATCGCCGAGCAGTCCGGGGTGCTCTCGCAGCCGTCGATGTCGACCCAGACGACCGAGTACTTGCCGCCCGAGGCCTTGGCCGCGGAGGTGGTGCCGAGACCGGCGCCACCGGCGACCGGCATCACGACGTCGGCGCCCTGCGCGACGAGCGCGTCGGAGACCTTCTTGCCCTCGTCCTGCTTCTCGAACGAGTTGGCGAAGGAGCCCTTCTGGGCGGCCTTGTCCCAGCCGAGAACCTGGACGTTCTTGCTCTTGGTCTTGTTGTAGTACGCCACGCCGTCGGCGAAGCCGTCCATGAAGATGGTGACCGGCGGGATCGGCAGGCCGCCGTAGGCGCCGACCTTGCCGGTCTTGCTCATCCCGGCGGCCAGGTAGCCGGCCTGGAACGCGGCCTGCGCGGTGTCGAACTGCATCGGGTAGACGTTCGAGACACCCGGGTTGGCGTCGACGATGCCGAACTGCTGGTTCGGGTTCTTCTCCGCCGCGGCCTTGGTGGCGTCCGACATCAGGCCACCGACGGCCAGGATGAAGTCGCACTTCTGGTTGACGAACCCGGTCAGGTTGACCTCGTAGTCCGCCTCGGCCTTCGACTGGACGTTCTTGATCTCGATCTTGTCGTTCTCCTTCTGCGCCTCCTGGAGGCCCTTCCAGGCCGAGGCGTTGAAGGACTTGTCGTCGATGCCGCCGACGTCGGTCACCATGCAGGCGCTGAACTTCTTGCCACCGTCGCCGCCGGCGTTGTTGTCGTCGTCCGGAGCCTCACCACACGCGGCAGCGCCCAGCACGAGTCCACCCGCCACGATGGCGGAGGCGATCCGCATCCCACGCACAGAGCGCAAGACGTCTCCTTCCCCTTGCACACCGCGTCGTGCACGGTGTGCAGCCCTTCGCCGGCCTGCGGAGTGCCGCCGGCGTCCCACGTTACGGACGGGAGCGTACGCCCGCGCCCACCCACCGGCCGACAATCGTGCACGACTGTTGAGCGTCCGTTACCCCGGCGTAACCCTTGGGTGGGGCACGTCACTTCTCCGGCCGGTGGGCGTGCGCGGTGGTGTCGCGAACGTCCGTTTTCCCGAGGTTCCCCGACTGCTGGCGAACTAACGCCAGAACACCGCGACGGCCGCGTTGACCAGCGTCAACCCGACGATCGCGAGGAAATGGCCACGGTTGACGGTCTCCCGCTTACGGGAGAAGAAGACCATGACGAAGATGAGCAGCGCGAGCACCAACTTGGTAACAAGTTTCGCCGGGGCCGGCTCGTCCCCGTCACGCAGCGGAGCGGACAGCCCGATGCCGGTGAGGATCTGGATGATCGCGCCCCAGAGCATGGCCGCGTTGATCCGCAGCCGGCCGGAGACGTACTGGGCGATCCCACCACCGAGCAGCAGCGCGAAACCGATCAGATGGACGTAGAGAAGAATCAGTCGAAGAGCTTCCACGCGACCCATCCTCTCCCATCAACGACGCTTCGTAGTAGTCGCCCCGCCGACCTGCCGTCATACCGTGACCCCCCTCCCCGCGATCTTGCAGTTCCCGCCCGGACATACGGGACTAAAGCCGCGCGACACGGGCCGAAGCCGCAAGATCGACGGGGCGGCGACGCGGGATCAGCGCAGGCGCCAGACCTGGAAGGTGGGGCCGTCAGCGGGGAGGGTCACCGTGCCCTCGGCGTCGGGGTGGAGGGCGGGGGCGTCTCCGTAGACGTTGTCTGCGGCTCCCACGCCGGTCAGGTGGACGGGGGTGCCTGCGGCTCGCCGTGCCAGCACCAGCACCGTCGACGTGGGCGCCTCGCGCAGGAACACCAGCGTGTCCGCGTCCGCGTGCACCCACCGCAGGCCGCCGTGCCGCAGCGCCGGCTCGTCGCGGCGCAGCGTCAGCAACGACCGGTACGCCTCGAACGTGCGCCGGTCCCAGCTCTCCGGCCGGTGCCACGGCATCGGGGTACGCGAGCCCTCCCCGTTCGTACCGGTCAGGCCCAGCTCGTCCCCGGCGAAGACCACCGGCGTGCCGGGCATGGTGGCGAGCAGCCCGGCCGCCACCTCCTGCCGGGCCGCGTCGCCGACCACGGTGCGGATCCGGGCCGAGTCGTGCGAGCCGAGCAGCTGCCACGAGTGCGTGTACGAGCGCCACGACACCAGCGACCGGTAGGTGTTCATGGTGGCGAGCACCGCGCCCGCGTCGCGCCGCCGTACCCCGCCCGGGGTGCCGAGGAAGTTCGGCACCGGGTCGTCGCCGTGGCGCAGCCAGGACCAGACCGGGTCGGTGAAGCCGACGTAGTTCATCGTCCCGTGCCAGCCGTCGCGGTCCAGGTCACCGGTGTGGTCGTGGCCGTGCTCGGCGAGCAGCAGCCCGTCCGGGCGGGTGTCGGCGACCACCTCGCGCAGCAGCCGCGCCACCTCGTGGGTGTACGCGTCCGCACCGCGCCGCCCGGTCATGTTCGCCACGTCGACCCGCCAGCCGTCCAGCCCGTACGGCGGGCGCAGCCAGCGGCGCAACAGCGAGTCCTCGGCGGTGGCGAACCGGCGGCGCAGTTCGGCGCTGCCCCAGTTCAGCTTCGGCAACGACTTCACCCCGTTCCACGACTCGTAGTCCGAGCCGGGCAGGTCGAAGTAGTACAGCTCGCGTTCCGGCGCGTTCACGTCGGAGACGGCGGCGGTGAACCAGTCGTGGGCGTCGCCGGTGTGGTTGCTGGTGATGTCGCCGAGCAGCCGCCAGCCCCGGGCGTGCACCGCGTCGGCGAGCCGGGCCAGCGCCGCGTCGCCGCCGAGCAGCGGGTCGACGGTGTCGAAGCTCGACGCGTCGTACCTGTGGTTGGAGCGCGCCGGGAAGACCGGCGTGAGGTAGACGGTGTTGACGCCGAGCCGGTCCAGGTGGTCCAGGTGCTCGGTGACGCCGTCGAGGTCGCCGCCGTAGAACTGGCGGGGCGTCTCCGGGCCGCGGCCGATGACCGGGGTGTCCCAGTCGCATCCGATGGCCCAGTCCGGCACGGTCCGGCCGTCGGCGGCGGCGGAGCGGGCGAACCGGTCCGGGAAGATCTGGTAGATCACCGCGTCGCGGGCCCAGGCCGGCGGCGGGGCGTAGCTGACCAGCTTGAAGTCGCCGTTGTCCGGCACGTCGTGGCCGGACAGCCCGGCCGCGTTGAGCCAGCGGGTGCCGCGTTCGCCGTCGAGCAGGAAGCGGTAGTTGCTGACCGGGTTGCGGACCTCGACGTCGGCCCGCCACCACACGTCGCCGCCGTCGGTGCGGTCGATCCGTGCCTCGGCGAAGCGCGGCTCGCCGTCGCCGGTGGTGCGCACGTGTACCTGGGAGACGCCGGTTCCGGCCGGTACCCGGACGAAGACCGGCACGGTCTGCCCGAGCGCGGGCTCCTGCTCCGGGACGTAGGTGGCGGAGCCGTCGTGGTGCGGCTGAAGGGACATGGTGCTGCCTTTCGCGTCGTACCGACAGGGAGAGGGGGCGGGCACCCGCCGCGGTCGGTTCACCCGACCGCGGCGGTCCGCCCGAGAACCGCTCCGGTGTACGCCGACACGACGCCCTTGCCGCAGCGTGAGCCGAGGAGGCTCAGCCCTTTACCGCTCCGGAGGTGAGTCCGGAGACGATGTAGCGCTGGAGCAGCTGGAACACCAGCACCGTCGGGATCGCGGTGAGCAGCGTGCCCGCCGCGAACATCCCGAAGTTGTTGTTACGCTCGCCCGCGACCAGGCCGAACATGCCGACCGCGAGGGTCTTCGACTCGGGCTCGGTGAGGAACACGTTGGCGATGATGAACTCGTTGATCGACCCGATGAACGCGAGCAGGCCGGTCACCGCCAGGATCGGCGCCACCAGCGGCAGCATGATGCGGAAGAAGACCTGCACGTGCGACGCACCGTCCATGGTCGCCGACTCGTCCAGCTCCTTCGGCAGCGTGTCGAAGAAGCCCTTCATCAGCCACGTGTTCGCGCCGAGCGCGCCACCCATGTAGAGCAGGAACAGGCCCCACGGGGTGTTGAACCCGATCGCCGGGTAGAGGTCGGTGAGCGTGGTGAAGATCAGGAAGATCGCCACGATCGCCAGGAACTGCGGGAACATCTGGATCAGCAGCAACGCGAGCAGGCCGACCCGGCGCCCGGCGAAACGCATCCGGGAGAACGCGTACGCCGCGAGCGACGACAGGAAGATCGACGCGAAGCTGGCCACGCCCGCCAGCAGCAGCGAGTTGAGGAACCAGTGGCCGAACGCCGTGTTGTCGAACAGGTTCGTGAAGTTCTCCAGCGACGCCCCGGTCGGCAGCAGTTCGGTGGAGGAGAGCGTGCCGAGCGGGTTGAACGCCGCCGAGATCACGAACAGGATCGGGAAGAGGCTGAACGCCACCGCCACCAGTCCGACCAGGTGCCGCCAGCCCACCTGGGTGAACCAGCGGCCGCGCGAGCCACGGGCCGGCCGGCGGGTGGGTGCGGGCGTCTCCGCGATGGTGGTCACGAGTACACCTCCTCCTGCTTGCGGGTCCGCCGGAAGCTGATCGCCGACACCGTCGCCACGATCGCGAAGATGAAGATCGACACGGTGGCGGCCAGGCCGAACTCGGCGCCCTGTGCGCCGAACGCGAGCCGGTACGTGTAGGTGATCAGCAGGTCGGTGGCGCCGTTACGCGGGTTGTCCGGCGCGAACGGCCCACCCTCGGTGGTGAACAGGATCGCGTTGACGTTGTTGAAGTTGTACGCGAACGACGCGATCAGCAGCGGCGACAGCGCCACCAGCAGCAGCGGCAGGGTGACCGCCTTGAACGACTGCCAGGGCGACGCGCCGTCGACCGAGGTGGCCTCGGTCAGCTCCCGCGGGATGGCCTGCAACGCACCGGTGGCGACCAGGAACATGTACGGGTAGCCGAGCCACAACTGCACCAGCAGCACCGCGATCCGCGCCGACCAGTTGCCGCCGAACCAGTCGACGTCCAGCCCGAACAGGTTGTTGAGCAGGCCGAAGTCGGTGTTGAACATGTCCCGCCAGATCAGCAGCATGGCGAACGACGGCATGGCGTACGGCAGGATCAGCAGGATCCGGTAGAAGTTGGTGCCGCGCATCCGGGGTGAGTGCAGCGCGAGCGCGATCGCCATGCCGAGCAGGAACGTCAGGCCGGTGGAGCCGATCGCGAACGCGAAGTTCCAGGCCAGCGTGCCGAAGAACGGGCCGGAGATGTTCGGGTCGGTGAGCACGGTGCTGAAGTTCTTCAGCCCGACGTCGACCTTCCAGCCCTGAGCGAGGCGCTCGCCGTCGGCGGCGATGAAGGAGCCGGCCTTCTCGTCGGCGGTCCACGTCTTGCCGGTCTCGCTGTCCTTGACGCAGTCGCACGCGGCGTCGTACGCCCGCGCCGCCTTGCCCTCGTACGCCCGGGTCAGGCCGTTGGAGCGGATGGCGCCCTCGTCGGTGGGCACGATGAGCGCGGTGACGGCGTCGCTGCGGCTGCTGGCCTGCCCGATGTTCAGCAGGGTGTAGCCGTCCGCGGCGGTGATCTTTCCGCTGAGGCTGCTCACCTCGACGTCGGCGGCGTCGAGCTTGCGCAGCCCGTCCGCGTCGCCGGCGAAGACATCCTTGGTCTTCGGGTCGCTGAGCAGGAAGACCAGCGAGCCGGTCGCCGGGTCGCCGGTGGTGGCGATGGTGAGGTTGTACTCGGTCGAGCCGGGTACCTGCTTCACCGAGGAGGTCTGCACGGCGACGATCGCGTCGTCCTTGCTGCCGCGGTGGCCGTCGCCGAAGTTCGTGAACGCGGTGCTCGCGGTGTAGAGCACCGGGAAGATCTGGAACGCGATCAGGAAGAGCGTGCCGGGGACCAGGTACTTGGCCGGGATGTGCCGGCGGCTCAGGTAGAGGTAGAACAGGCCGGCGGTGGTGACCGCCAGGACTCCCAGCGCGAGCCAGTGCTCGGCCTCGATGAGCGGGAAGGCCGCCCAGATCGCGATCCCGGCCACCAGGCCGAGCAGGACCACCTTGACGACGAGGCCGGTCGCGGTGATCGGCGCGTGTTGCCGCGCGGTACGGGACGTGCGCGGGAGCCCACGGCGTACGGGCTCCCGGCCCGGGGCCTGCGGTGCAGACCCCGGGCCGGACAGCGGCGCGCTCATTACTTGATCTGACCCTGGATGGTCTTGCCGGCGGCCGTGATCGTCTTGGCCGGGTCGGCGCCACCGATGATGGCGGCCTCCGCCTTGCCGAACGGGTCCCAGATCGCGGCCATGGCCGGGATCGCCGGGAGAACCTGGCCGTTCTTGCCGGCCTCGGAGAACTTCGCCAGGTCCGGGTCCTCGCCCTTGACCTGGTCGAAGGCGGCGGTCAGCGCCGGCGGGCGCGGCTCGGCCTTGTACAGCGCGACGGCCAGCTCGGGCTTGGTCACGTAGTTGGTGACGAACTCCTGGGCCAGGGCCTTGTTCTTGCCCTTGGCGGCCACGTAGAACGCCTGGACGCCCACGAACGGCTGGGCCTCCTTGCCACCGGCGAAGCCGGGGACCGGGGAGATGTCGTAGGAGATGTTGGCCTTCTTGGCGTCGGCCACGGCCCACGGGCCGGAGACCAGGAACGCGCACTTCTTGCCGGTGAAGGTGGCGATGGAGTTCTCGCCGGTGATGGAGCGCTTCAGCGCACCGTCGCCCTTCTCACCCAGCTTGGCGATCTTCTGGAAGGCAGCGATCGACTCCGGCTTGCCCACGCCCAGGTCCTTCGGGTCGTAGTCGCCGTTGGCCGCGGTGCCGAACAGGTAGCCGCCGCCCGAGGTGTAGAGCGGGTAGATGTGGTACGCGTCGCCGTTCTGCCCGGACTGCAGGCAGAGGATCTCGCTGGCCTTCTTCTCGGCCTTGAGCTTCTTGCCGGTGGCGACCAGGTCCTCGATCGTCTTCGGCGCCTCGGGGGCCAGCTCGGTGTTGCGGATCAGCGCGACGTTCTCGGTGGCGTAGGGCACGCCGTAGAGCTGGCCGTTGAACGTGACGGCCTTGATCGCGGTCTCGTTGAAGCCGGACTTCTGCTCGGCCGCGAGCTGCACCGGGTCGATGGCGCCGTTCTGGACCAGGTTGCCGATCCAGTCGTGCGCGCCGACCACGACGTCCGGGCCGCTGCCCTGCTGCGAGGCGGTGACGAAGTTGGTCTGCAGGTCCTTGGAGACGGCCTGGACCTCGACGGTCACGCCGTTCTCCTTGCCGAACTCCTCGGCGAACGGCTTGAGGGCGGCCGTGCGCTTGTCGTCGGCCCAGATGACCAGCTTGCCGCCGGTCGCCTTGGCGGACTCGCCGGCGGCCGGCTTGTCGTCGCTGCCGCTGTCACCACAGCCGGAGGCGGCGAGCGCCAGGCCGAGGACGGCGACCACACCCGCGGTACGGATGCGCATCGGTACTCCTGTCGTCATGGCGGCCCGCCGGGGGAAGGGCGGCCCACCAGTGGAAACCTCTGAAAGTTCTTGCTGACCGGCGCCGAGATGCTGCGCCGCTGCTCTCGCATGTTGCGGGGACGTTAGCAAGAGGTTGCAGAGAATGGAAGGGCTTGCAGAAGTGTACGCAAGACTTTGCCGTTGGGCTAAAGTGCCGCACATGCGCGCTCGACTGTCCGACATCGCCCAACAGGCTGAAGTCAGCGAGGCCACGGTGTCGCGGGTGCTCAACGACCGCCCCGGTGTGGCCCCCGAGACCCGGCAGGCCGTCCTCACCGCCCTCGATGTGCTCGGCTACGAACGACCGGCCCGGCTGCGCAAGCGCAGCGCCGGACTGGTCGGCCTGGTCGTGCCGGAGCTGGACAACCCGATCTTCCCGGCGTTCGCCCAGATCATCGAGTCCGCGCTCGCCCCCACCGGGTACACGCCGGTGCTCTGCACGCAGACGCCGGGTGGCGTCCGCGAGGACGAGTACGTGGAGATGCTGCTGGACCGCCAGGTCTCCGGCATCGTCTTCGTCTCCGGCCTGCACGCCGACACGGCCGCCGACCACGACCGCTACCGCACGCTGCTGGCCCGGCCGCTGCCGATCGTCATGATCAACGGGTACGCGCCCGGCATCCCCGCGCCGTTCGTCTCCTGCGACGACCGGGAGTCCGCCGAACTCGCCGTCGCCCACCTGGTCGCGCTCGGGCACCGCCGGATCGGCCTGATCACCGGCCCGGACCGGTTCGTGCCGGTGCAGCGCAAGGTCGCCGGCTACAAGGCCGCGATGGGGCGCCTGACGGACATCACCGAGGACGAACTGACCGAGCTGACCGAGCTGTCGCTGTTCGGCGTCGAGGGCGGCGAGGCGGCCGCCGGCCGGCTCATCGAGCGCGGCGCGACCGGGCTCGTCTGCGGCTCGGACCTGATGGCGCTGGGCGCGATCCGGGCGGCCCGCCAGCGCGGGCTGTCGGTGCCGGGCGACATCTCCGTGGTCGGGTACGACGACTCCCCGCTGATGGCGTTCACCGACCCGCCGCTGACCACCGTGCGCCAGCCGGTGGCCGCCATGGCGGTGGCGGCGGTGCGGGCCCTGGTCGACGAGATCAACGGCCACCCCTCCCCGAACTCCGAGTACCTGTTCCGCCCCGAGCTGGTGGTACGCGGCTCGACCGCGGTGACCCGCCCCGCCGACCCCCCGAAGCGCCAGCGCCCCGCCCCGTCCCTCCCCATCCCCGCCTGACCCCCCCGGCCCCTCCCCGCCTCCCCCGCCCCCCTTCGCCCCGTTGATCAAGGAGTTTGCGGCGGAGTCGATCTCCCTCCCGCACACAAACCCCTTGATCACCGCCCAAACGCCCCCGGACCCGGGCAGGGCCGATCATGAAGTTGGCGGGGACGAATCGGGCAGCGGGGACCGTCAACCTCATGATCGACGGGGTCGGGCGGGCGGTACGGGTGAGCGGGCGTCCCGGGATGCGGGAGGCGGCGCGAGGGCCGGCGCGGGTGACGGCTGCCATTTCTTGCGCAAGGAATGCTTGACTCTTGCAGTCTGATGGCGGCATTCTTCTCAGACACCCTGCGCCGCACCAGAAGCCGCCACAGAACGGGATCGACAGCGATGACCTCCGCCCCCAGCACCACCCCTCGCACCGCCGACGACGACTGGTGGCGGTCCGCTGTCGTCTACCAGGTGTACGTCCGCAGCTTCGCGGACGCGAACGCCGACGGCGTGGGTGACCTCCAGGGCATCCGGCAGCGCCTGCCGTACCTGCGCGACCTCGGCGTGGACGCGCTCTGGCTGACGCCGTTCTACACGTCGCCGCAGGTCGACGCCGGCTACGACGTGTCCGACTACCGGGACGTCGACCCGCTGTTCGGCAACCTGACCGACTTCGACGAGATGATCACCGACGCGCACGCGCTCGGCCTGCGGATCATCGTCGACATGGTGCCGAACCACACCTCCAGCGCGCACCCGTGGTTCACCGCCGCGCTCGCCGCCGGGCCCGGTTCGCCGGAGCGTGAGCGCTACCTGTTCGCCGACGGCAAGGGCGAGCAGGGCGAGCTGCCGCCGAACGACTGGGAGAGCATCTTCGGCGGCCCGGCGTGGACGCGCGTGGTCGACGGCCAGTGGTACCTGCACCTGTTCGACCCGGCCCAGCCCGACCTGAACTGGCGTCACCCGGAGGTGCGGGCCGAGTTCGAGGACGTGCTGCGCTTCTGGCTGGACCGGGGCGTGGACGGCTTCCGGATCGACGTGGCGCACGGAATGATCAAGGCCGAGGGCCTGCCGGACGTCGGTTTCAACTCGATGACCACCGGCCAGCGTCAGTCCGAACTGCTGGGCAAGGGCCGGCTGCCGTACTTCGACCAGGACGAGGTACACGACATCTACCGCGCCTGGCGGCCGATCCTGGACAGCTACCCGGGCGGCCGGATGGCTGTCGCCGAGGCGTGGGCCGAGACGCCGCAGCGCCTGGCGCGCTACATCGGCCCGGACGAGCTGCACCAGGCCTTCAGCTTCGACTTCCTCGACGCCACCTGGTCGGCCGACTCGTTCCGCAAGGTGATCGACACGGCGCTGGCCGAGTCCACGATCGTGGGCGCGCCGACCACCTGGGTGCTCTCCAACCACGACCGGCAGCGGCACGTCACCCGGTACGGCGACGGCGAGGTCGGCCTGCGCCGCGCCCGCGCCGCCGCGCTGCTGATGTTCGCGCTGCCCGGCTGCGCGTACGTCTACCAGGGCGAGGAACTGGGCCTGCCGGAGGTGCTGGACCTTCCCGACGAGCTGCGTCAGGATCCGGCGTTCCGGCGTACCGGAGAGAGCCGCGACGGTTGCCGGGTGCCGATCCCGTGGGGTGGCGACCTGCCCCCGTACGGCTTCGGGCCGGACGGCAGCGAGCTGAGCTGGCTGCCAGCGCCGGCGACCTGGCGGGAGCTGTCGGTGGCCGCCCAGGCCGGTGCGCCCGGCTCGACGCTGGAGCTGTACCGGACCGCGCTGCGCGTCCGGCACGAGCACCCGGCGCTGGCCGGCCTGGACGGCATCACCTGGCTGGAGACCGAGCCCGGCGTACTCGCGTTCCGCCGCACCGCCGGCGACGCCGAGGTGACGTGCGTGGTGAACATCAGCGGCGCCGACGTGACGGTGAGCGGCCACGGCCGCCCGCTCGTCGCCAGCGCCGACCTCACCGAGCGGGGCGACGGGTACGTCCTGCCGGTGGACGCGGCTGCGTGGTTCGAACGGCGCTGAGCCGGGTAACCCGCCAACGACCTGGCCGTCCGTTGTGCCCCGCGCCGACGGGCGGCTGGGCTGCCGACCCCTTGTGGTGGGGGGTGAGGTGGCCCCGGCCCCTCGGGAGCACGCTCCCGGGGGGCCGGTGTCCATCGAGGAGCGAGCGCGTTCTCAGCCGCCCTTGGCGGTGAGCAGCGCGGCGATCCGGGCGAACCCGGCCCGGATCTCCTCCCGGTCGGGTGCCGTCGCCGGCTCGGGCTCCGGCTCGCGGTCGGCGGCGCGTTCCAGCTCCTCGTCGATGACGTCCTCGAAGTCGCCGTAGAGGTCCGCCTGGTCGATCTCGGCCGCCTCGTCCTCGGCGGCGATCTGCGCGGCGGCGATCTCGCCGCGGATCTCCTCCGGCGTGAGCGCCGGCAGCAGCGGCTCCACCACCGCCATCAGCTGCTCGTCGGCCACCACCGCCTCGGCGAGCGCCAGCGCGTGCTGTCGCTCGTACGGGCCGCAGACCACCGGCTCCCAGTCGTCCTCGGCGCCGAGCGGGCCGAACGTGATGATCCACGGCAGGCCCCGGATCGGGGAGTCGTCCGGCAGGTCCAGTGTCACGAGTGCGCCCACCGGCCCATCATGGTCGCCGCCTGCCGGACCGGGGAACGCAATCATCGGACTCTCCCCGCTTCGGGGACCACGCTCAGCCACGCGTACCGGCGTCCAGCGCCGCACGGACCAGCGCGATTGCCCGCTCCGGCGCGACACCCAGGCGACGCGCCTCGGCGGCGTACTCGGCGGCGGCCCGCTGCAGCCGGTCGGTGGCGTCGTCCCGGCCGGGGGCCACCACCGTGCCGTGCCGGCCGCGCGTCTCCACCAGCCCGGCGCCCTCCAGTTCCCGGTACGCCCGCGCCACGGTGTTCACCGCCAGCCCCAGGTCGGCGGCGAGCTGCCGCACGGCCGGCAGCCGGGTGCCCACCGGCAGCCGCCCGTCGCCGATGCGCGCGGCGAACTGCGCCCGCACCTGCTCGTACGGCGGCACCGCCGACTCGGCGTCGATCCGGATCCGCGCGCTCATCCCGCTCCTCCCGGTGTCCCCGGTTCGGTCTCCTCGTCGAGCACGTCCGCCTCCACGTCGACCTCCCGGGCGCCGCCCTCGGCCAGGTCCACCACCCGGCCGTACCGGCTGGTCGCGGCGAGCGCCGCGCCGAAGAGCACCAGCTGGTTGAGCAGGTAGAGGTAGAGCAGCAGGCCCACGGCGGTGGCGACCACCGTGTACGCGGGGTTCCGCTCGGTGCGTACCACGTAGTAGCGCCCCACGGTGTTCAGCAGGGTGATCCCGACGGCGATGGTCAGGATCGCCGGGCGCAGCCGGCGCCGGCTCATCCGTAGCCGGGGCACGGCGAGCAGCAGCGCGGCGGCGAGCACGGCGTTGACGAGCACGCTCAGCAGCGCGCTGATCGTGGTCAGGCCCACCGAGCCGGTGCTGCGCAGCAGGAAGCGCAGCAGCGACTCCAGCGCGTCCACGGCGGCGACCGAGACGAACAGCAGCACGAAGACCGCCACCAGCACGCCCAGGTCGACCAGCCGCCGCACCACCAGGTTGCCGGGCTGCTGGTTGAAGCCGTACATCAGCCGCTGCGAGGAGCGGATCGCCTCCACCCAGCCGATGCCGGTGAAGACCAGGATGACCAGGCCGACCACGCCGACGGTGCCGCTGCTCTCAGCGATCTGCGCCGGGTCGAGGAAGGGCAGGTTCTCCTCCAGGAAGTGGGCCGCGCCGCGGCTGACCTCCTCGTTGTCGCGCAGCACCGCGCCGAAGATCCAGTACGCGACGAGCGCGAGCGCGAACACGGCGAAGAAGCCGTAGTACGCGATGGCGGCGGCGAGCCGCCCGGCGAGCAGGTCGGCGTAGAGCGTCCCGGCCCGCCAGACGTGGTCGAAGACCGACGAGCGGCTCCGGGCCGCGTCGATGCGGCGCCCGACCGCCGCCTCGATCCGGCCGAAGACGTTCACCCCGTCATCCTCGCCGATCTCCGCCCGTGACGGAGGTGGCCCAGCCGGTCGGATGTTCAGCTCCGGCCGCCGAGCCGGAAGTCGCGGCGGGGCTGCCACCGGGTCGCCCCGCTGTGCGAGAACAGCGTGAACGCGTCCACCTGGAACAACGCGGAGAAGTCGGCGAGATCCTCGTACGCCTTGTCGAGCACCTCGGTCGGCACGTCCTGCGCCACGGTGACGTGCGGGTGGTACGGAAAGCGCAGCTCGCGCCGCAGCTCGGGGGCCGAGTTGATAGCGGCGGCGAGCAGCTCGCACTCGCTGATTCCGGCCGCCACCGCCACGAAGACCACCTGGGTCACCGGGCGGAACGTGCCGGTGCCGCGCAGGTGCAGCGTGAACGGCAGGTGCGCGGCGGCGACCCGGTCCAGGTGTTCCTCGACGGCGGGCAGCGCGCGTACCGGGATCTCGGTGGGCCCGAGGAGGGTGACGTGCGCGGGGACGGCGAGCGGGTCGCCGGCCTCGACCCGGCGGCGGGTGAGCATCCCGCCCCAGGGCTCGGGGACGTCGACCGCGATCCCGATCTGGATCGTGTCCGCGCCGCCCGGCGCCGTGTCACTGCCCGCCACGTCGCGCGCCACCCCTCCGGCCACCGGCTGCGTCACCCGTCTCCGCCCGTCCGGGCCGTTACTCGAACCGCACCGGCGGGAAAAAGCCGACCCGCTCGTACACGTCCCGCAGCGTCCCGGCGGCCACCGATCGGGCCTTCTCCGCGCCCCGCGCCAGCAGCTTGTCGAGCTGGGCGGGGTCGTTCAGGTAGGCGTTCGTGCGTTCCTGGATCGGCGTGACGAACTCCCGCACCACCTCGGCGAGGTCCTTCTTCAGGTCGCCGTAGCCCTTACCGTCGTACGCGGCGACCAGGTCGTCGATGGACCGGCCGGACAGCGCGGAGTAGATCGTCAGCAGGTTGGTGATGCCCGGCTTGCCCTCGGCGTCGAAGACGATCTCGCGGCCGGTGTCGGTGACCGCCGAGCGGATCTTCTTGGCCGAGCGGGCCGGGTCCTCCAGCAGGTCGATGATGCCGGCCGGTGAGGACGACGACTTCGACATCTTGGCCGTCGGATCCTGCAGGTCGGTGATCTTCGCGGTGTCCTTCACGATGTGCGGGGAGGGCACGGTGAAGGTGCTGCCGAACAGGGAGTTGAACCGCTGCGCCAGGTCGCGGGAGAGTTCCAGGTGCTGCCGCTGGTCCTCGCCGACCGGCACCGCGTTCGCCTGGTAGAGCAGGATGTCCGCGGCCTGGAGGATCGGGTACGTGAACAGGCCGACGCTGGCCCGCTCGCTGCCCTGCTTCTGCGACTTGTCCTTGAACTGGGTCATCCGGCCGGCCTCGCCGAAGCCGGTGATGCAGCCGAGCACCCAGGCGAGCTGCGAGTGCTCGGGCACCTGCGACTGCACGAACAGCGTGCTGCGCTCCGGGTCCAGGCCGAGCGCGAACAGCTGCGCGGCGGCGACCCGGCTGCGGCGCCTGAGCACCAACGGGTCGTGCCCGGCGGTGATCGCGTGCAGGTCGACCACGCAGTAGTAGGCGTCGTGGCTGTCCTGCAACGCCACCCAGTGCCGCAACGCGCCCAGGTAGTTGCCGAGGTGGAACGAGTCGGCCGTCGGCTGGATGCCGGAGAAGACGCGCGGGCGGGCGGGTACGTCGGACATGGCGGCAATTCTGTCAGCAAGCCCCGGCGTCCGTCATGACGGGCCGGTGGATCGGGCGGGTACGGGCGGAAGCGGACCGTTCACCTCGCGCCGGGGCTCGGGCAGCCGCGCGGCGGAGACCGCCAGGCGGGACACGCGCCGGCCGTCGAGCGTGAGCACGCGCAGCAGCCAGCCCGCCGGATCGGCCGGAACCGATCCGCCGGCCGGGTCGACAGCCACCGGCACCTCGTCGCCCGCCACGGGCAGCCGGCCCAGGGCGGCCATCACGTACCCGCCCACCGTCTCGTACGGCCCGGCGGGCAGCGACACCCCGGTGCGCTCGGCGAAGTCGGTCAGGTTGAGCCGGCCGTCGACGACCGCGGGCAGGCCTGCGGGCTCCGGTTCGAGCGGACCGTGCTCGTCGTCGCGGATCTCCCCGACCAGCTCCTCGACCAGGTCCTCGCAGGTGACGATGCCGGCGGTGCCGCCGTACTCGTCGACGACGACGGCCAGGTGGTGGCCCTCCCGGCGCATCTCGGTGAGCGCCGCCAGCACGCGTTTGCTGTCCGGCAGGCGCTTCACCTCCCGGATCAGGTCGCCGACCAGCAGCGGCCGGTCCGCGTCCGGGCGCAGCAGCACGTCCCGCAGGTGCACCAGGCCGACCACGTCGTCGTGGGTGCCGTCGACCACCGGGTAGCGGGTGTGCGGGTCGGCCCGGACCAGCCGCTGGGCCTGCGCCAGCGGGAGCGCCGCGCTGAGGAAGACCACCTCGGTGCGGGGCACCATCACCTCGCGGACGAGCCGGGCGCCGGCCACCAGCACCTCGTCGATGATCCGCCGCTCGTCCGGGTCGAGCAGCGTGTTCGCCGCGACCAGATCCCGCAGCTCGGCCTCGCTGATCCGTTCCCGCCCGGCGGTGGGGCTGGCCCCGAGCAGGGCGGTGACCAGGCGGGTGGCGCCGTCGGCGCCGCGCACCACGAGACGGGCAACGGTGCGGGCCAGCGGGCCGGGTTCGCGTCGGGGCCGCCCCGACGGTCGCCGCCGGGGCCCGGGACCACCACCCTCCCGCATGAGAAGGATGGTAGACAGCGACCACCGTACGCTCGGCCCAATGTTCGGATCTGTTCAATCATGAAGGATTATGATGGAATAGAGGCGGACTCGACTCGACAGCCGCGACACAGCCCTCAGCCGTAGGGTGATCGCGGGACGGCCGCCGCGGGACGCGGCCCAGGCAGGAGGACCGACGTGAAACTGCTCGTCACCGGCGGCGCCGGCTACATCGGCAGCGTGGTGACCCGGATGCTGCTCGACCACGGCCACCAGGTGACCGTGCTGGACGACCTGCGCACCGGTCACCGGGAAGCCCTCGCCCCCGACGCCACCCACGTCGAGCTGCCGGTGCACGAGGCCGCCCAGGTGCTCACCCCCGACGCCGGGTTCGACGGCGTGCTGCACTTCGCCGCCCTCATCGCCGCCGGCGAGTCGATGATCCGCCCCGAGCTGTACTGGCACACCAACACGGTCGGCTCGATCGCGCTCATCGACGCGGTCCGCGCCGCCCGGGTGCCCCGGATGGTCTTCTCCTCCACCGCCGCCGTCTACGGCAACCCCACCGAGCTGCCCATCCCGGAGACCGCCGTCAAGGCCCCCACCAGCACCTACGGCGCCACCAAGCTGGCCGTCGACATGGCGCTCACCTCCGAGGCGATCGCGCACGACCTGGCCGCCGTCTCGCTGCGCTACTTCAACGTCGCCGGGGCGTACCTGCGCGACGGGCTGGCCATCGGCGAACGGCACGACCCGGAGACGCACCTCATCCCGATCGCGCTCGACGTGGCCGCCGGGCGGCGGGAGAAGCTCCAACTCTTCGGCGACGACTACCCCACAGTCGACGGCACCTGCGTCCGCGACTACATCCACGTCGAGGACCTGGCCCGCGCCCACCTGCTCGCGCTGGACGCGGCCACCCCGGGCCGGCACCGCATCTACAACCTCGGCAACGGCAACGGCTTCACCAACCGGCAGGTGGTCGACGTGGTCCGCGAGGTCACCGGGCAGCCGGTGCCGGTCGAGGTGGCCCCCCGCCGCGAGGGCGACCCGGCCGAGCTGGTCGCGTCCTCCGCGCTGGCCCGCGACGAGCTGGGCTGGACGCCGGCCAAGCCGACCCTGCACGACATGGTCGGCGACGCCTGGGCGTTCTACCGGGCCCACGTCGCGGGACAGCCCTCATGAACGTCGCCGACCGCGCCACCGCCGGCTTCCGGCAGCGGTACGGCACCGAACCGGCGGGCCGCTGGGCGGCTCCCGGACGGGTCAACCTGATCGGCGAGCACACCGACTACAACGACGGCTTCGTGCTGCCCTTCGCGCTGCCGCTGCGTACCGTGGTCGCCGCCGCGCCCGCCCCCGACGGACGCTGGACCGTCTGGTCGGAACTCGACGACGAACCGGTCGAGTTCGGCGCGGCGGAGGCCGACGAGCCCGGCCGGGTCGCCGGGTGGGCCGCCTACGTGGCCGGGGTGGTGTGGGCGCTGCGCGCCGACGGCCACGACGTCCCCGGCGCGCGGCTCGCCGTCGCCTCCGACGTGCCGGTCGGCTCCGGGCTCTCCTCGTCGGCGGCGATCGAGTCGGCGGTGCTGGCCGCCCTTGTCGACCTCGGCGGGCTCGACCTGCCCGCCGGGCGGTGGCCGCGGCTCGCCCAGCGCGCCGAGAACGACTACGTCGGCGCGCCCACCGGGATCATGGACCAGTCCGCGGTGATCCGCGGCCGGGCCGGGCACGCCCTGTTCCTCGACTGCCGCACCGAGGAGATCGAGCAGATCCCGTTCGACCTGGACGGCGCCGGGCTGGCCGTGCTGGTGATCGACAGCCGGGCGCCGCACCGGCACGCGGACGGCGAGTACGCGGCCCGGCGCAAAAGCTGCGAGGGGGCCGCCGCGACGCTCGGGGTGAGCGCGCTGCGCGACGTCGACGTGGCCGGCCTCGACGCCGCGCTCGCACGCCTCGACGATGACGAGACCCGCCGCCGGGTCCGGCACGTGGTCACCGAGAACCAGCGGGTGCTCGACACCGTCGCGCTGCTGCGCGCCGGGCGGGTCCGCGACACCGGTCCGCTGCTGACCGCCTCGCACGCCTCCATGCGCGACGACTTCGAGATCACCGTGCCGGAGATCGACACCGCGGTCGAGGCGGCGCTGGCCGCCGGGGCGTACGGCGCACGGATGACCGGCGGCGGCTTCGGCGGCTGCGTGCTCGCCCTGATCGACGCCGACGCCGCCGACGCGGTGGCCGCCGCCGTCACCCAGGCGTACGCGAAGCGCGGCTTCACCGCCCCCGGCACACTCACCGTGGTCCCGGCCGACGGCGTCACCCGGCTGTAAGGAAGGGCCCCTTATTAACGCCTGCGGTAGAGGAAGGGCCCCTTGTTAACAGTGCGCTGTTAACAAGGGGCCCTTCCTTACACCCAGGGTCAGCCGGCCTCGACGATCATGCCGGCGCCGACCGTACGGTTCGTCGACTCGTCGATGATGACGAAGCCGCCGGTGGTGCGGTTACGGCGGTACTCGTCGGCCAGCAGCGGAACCGTGGTGCGCAGCCGAACCCGGCCGATCTCGTTGAGCTTCAGCTCACCGGCCGTCTCGTCGCGGTGCAGCGAGTTGATGTCCAGCCGGTAGTGCAGCCCGCGCACGATCGCCCGCGCCGAACGGGTCGTGTGCTTGATCGCGTACTTGCCGCCGACCTGCAACGGCCGCGTCTCGTCCATCCAGCAGACCATCGCCTCGATGTCCTGCACGGCCATCGGGGCGTTGTTCGGCCGGCAGATCATGTCGCCGCGGGAGATGTCCAGCTCGTCGGTCAGCCGGACCGTCACCGACATCGGCGGGAACGCCTCGTCCACCGGGCCGTCGGCGGTCTCCACCGCGGCGATCCGGCTGGTGAAGCCCGACGGCAGCACCATCACCTCGTCGCCCGGCTTGAGCACACCCGAGGCCACCTGACCGGCGTAGCCCCGGTAGTCGGTGACGGTGGTGGACTGCGGCCGGATCACGTACTGCACGGGGAACCGCACGTCGACCAGGTTGCGGTCCGAGGCGATGTGCACCCGCTCCAGGTGGTGCAGCAGCGACGGGCCCTCGTACCAGGGCATGTTCTCCGAGCGGGTGACGATGTTGTCGCCCTGCAGCGCGGAGACCGGCACCACGGTCAGGTCCGGCACGTCGAGCTTCGCGGCGAACGCGGTGAACTCGTCCGCGATCCGCTCGTAGACCTCCTGCGACCAGTCCACCAGGTCCATCTTGTTCACGCACAGGACCAGGTGCGGCACCCGCAGCAGCGAGCAGAGGAACGCGTGCCGGCGGGACTGCTCGACCAGGCCCTTACGCGCGTCCACCAGGATCAGCGCCAGGTCGGCGGTGGAGGCGCCGGTGACCATGTTCCGGGTGTACTGGATGTGCCCCGGGGTGTCGGCGATGATGAACTTCCGCCGCGGCGTGGCGAAGTAGCGGTACGCCACGTCGATGGTGATGCCCTGCTCCCGCTCGGCGCGCAGGCCGTCGGTGAGCAGCGCCAGGTTCGTGTACTCGTCGCCACGGGCCGCGCTGACCGCCTCGACGGCGGCGAGTTGGTCGCTGAACAGCGACTTGGTGTCGTAGAGCAGACGGCCGATCAGCGTCGACTTGCCGTCGTCGACGCTGCCCGCGGTGGCGAACCGCAGCAGGTCCATCGGCCGCGCGGTCTCGCTCTCGGCCGGGGCCAGGGTCTCGACGCTCATCAGAAGTAGCCCTCTCGCTTGCGGTCCTCCATGGCGGCCTCGCTGACCCGGTCGTCGCCGCGGGTCGCGCCGCGCTCGGTGATCCGCGTGGCGGCCACCTCCTCGATCACCTTCTCCACCGTGTCGGCGTCCGAACGGACCGCCGCGGTGCAGGAGGCGTCACCCACGGTCCGGTACCGCACCTGGGCCTTGAACGGCTGCTCACCGGCGCGCGCCCGGAAGAACTCGTTCACCGCGTAGAGCATGCCGTCGCGCTCGATCACCTCGCGCTCGTGCGCGTAGTAGATCGACGGCAGCGGGATCCGCTCCCGCTCGATGTAATGCCAGACGTCCAGCTCGGTCCAGTTCGACAGCGGGAACACCCGGATCGACTCGCCCGGGTGGTGCCGGCCGTTGTAGAGCGCCCACAGCTCCGGACGCTGGTTCTTCGGATCCCACTGGCCGAACTCGTCGCGGAAGCTGAACACCCGCTCCTTGGCCCGCGCCTTCTCCTCGTCGCGCCGCGCGCCGCCGAACAGCGCGTCGAAGCGGTGCTTCTCCACCGCCTCCAGCAGCACCGGCGTCTGGATCCGGTTGCGCATGCCGTCGGCCGACTCACGGACCAGGCCCTTGTTCAGCGCCTCCGGCACGCTCGCCACGATGAGCTGCAGGCCCAGCTCGGCCACCCGCTGATCGCGGTAGTCGAGCACCTCGGGGAAGTTGTGCCCGGTGTCCACGTGCATCACCGGGAAGGGAATGTTGGCCGGCGCGAACGCCTTCTGGGCCAACCGGAGCATCACGATCGAGTCCTTGCCGCCGGAGAACAGCAGCACGGGCCGTTCCATCTCGGCGACGACCTCGCGCATCACGAAGATGCTCTCCGCCTCGAGCGCGTCGAGGTGCGACACCTGGTACGCGGCGGGGGACGTCATGACACGAACTCGATTCGCACGGATCCGTACATCGGATTCCAGACCTTTCAGGTCGGACTCGTGAAGAAGAACGCTCAGGTTACCCGGAATGCCGCTGCAACGCTGCAAGCAACCGACTCGCGAGATCCTTGCGGCAGACCAGCAGATCCGGTAGACGCGGGTCGGCCCCGTTGTATTTCAGCGCAGAACCGTCGATCCGGGAAGCATGCAGACCGGTGGCCGTCGCCACAGCGACCGGAGCGGCCGAATCCCACTCGTACTGACCGCCCGCGTGGATGTACGCGTCGACCTCACCGGTGACCACGGCGGCGATCTTCGCGCCCGCCGAGCCCATCGGAACCAGATGAGCGCCGACGTCCTCTGCCAGGTCGGTCAGGAAAACCGGCGGACGGCTACGACTGGCCGCCAACCGGATGACCCGCGCGCCACCCCCGGTGGCCGCCTCCACAGTCATCGGCGGGTACGCCGGCGGGTGGTCCGTGCCCAGCACCCGGTGCTGCGCCGGCAGCGCCACCGCGCCCGCGACCAGACCGTGCGGGCGCGACGCGTTACGCGACCAGAGCGCCACGTGCACCGCCCAGTCCGCGCGCCCCTCCTCCGCGTACTCCCGGGTGCCGTCCAGCGGATCGATGATCCAGACCCGGTCCGCGGTCAGGCGCGACAAGGCCGCGTCCGTCACCTCCGCCGTCCAGGCCAGCCGCGAGCCCTCGTCCTCCTCCGACAGCACCGCGTCCGCCGGCCGCCACTTCGCCAGCTCGGTGCGGATCAGATCGTGCGAGACCTTGTCACCGGCCGACCGGAGCGCGCCCGCGTCGGCGAAGCCCATTTCCGCGCGCAGGGCCGTCAGCGCCTGACCGGCCCGGGACGCCAGCCACCGGGCGAACCCGCCGTCGATCATCGGAGGACTGCCCATGATGCTCCCGTCACCCGCCTTCGCTCCCGCCGCCCGAGGCTACCGGCCGGGCTCCGCCCCGCCGGTCAACCCCCGTGGTACAGGTTCTGCGTCGGCTCCACGCCCTTCAGAACCACCGACTCCACCACGTCCGCCGCGCGGTCCACCAGGAACTCCAGCTCCTTGCGCTCCGACGGGGAGAAATCCGAGAGTACGTAGTCAGCCGGGTCCTGCCGGCCCGGCGGCCGGCCGATGCCGAACCGCACCCGCACGTAGTCCTTGGTGCCGAGCGACTTCGACATCGAGCGCAGACCGTTGTGCCCGCCCTCGCCGCCGCCGCACTTCACCCGCACCTGCCCGTACGGGATGTCCAGCTCGTCGTGCACCGCGATCACGTGCGCCGGCGGGATCTTGTGGAACTGCGCCAGCCCGGCCACCGGACCGCCGGAGAGGTTCATGTACGTCAACGGCTTCAGCAGCACCAGCTTCGGGCCGCCGAACCCCAGCCGCCCCTCCGCGGCCTCGGCCATCGCACGCTTGTGCCGCCCGAACTTCGCACCCACCCGGGCCGCCAGCAGGTCGGCCACCATGAACCCGACGTTGTGCCTGTTGCCCGCGTACTCCCGGCCGGGGTTTCCCAGGCCGACCACCAGCCACGGCCCCGCCTCGTCCGTCACCCGACGCCCCTTCCCGCTCGCTCGCCCGACCAGCCGTCCCGATACGCCGGCAGGCGCCCCCGGGAACCGGGGACGCCTGTCGCACAGCCTTGCGGACCGGTCAGGCCTCGGTCTTCGCCTCGGCCGGGGCCTCCTCGCCCTCGGCGGCCGGAGCGCCCTCGGCACCCTCGGCGGTCTCCTCGCCGACCTCGGCCTCGGCCTCCTCGGTGGCCTCCTCGACCTCGGGGAGGGTGGCCTCGAGCTGCTCGGCGGTCGGAGCGGCGGTCACCGAGGCGACAGCGGTCTCCTCGTCGGTGGCCAGCTCGACGCCGGCCGGCAGCTCGACGTCGGCGGCGGTGATCGTGGTGCCCGGCTCGGCGCCCTCGATCGACGCCTCCAGGTGGTCCGGCACCTTGGTCGCGTCGGCGGTCACCGACAGCGTGTCGTGGTCGTGCACGATCAGGGTGTCCTTCGCGGCCTCACCGGTCAGCTGGACCGGGACCTCGACGGTGACCTTCTCGCCGCGGCGGACCAGCAGCAGGTCCACGTGCTCGAAGGTGTCCTTGATCGGGTCACGCTGGATCGCCTTCGGCAGCGCCAGCACCTGGGTGCCGTCGCTGACCTCGATCGCGAAGAGCTGGTTCGCGCCGCCCTTACGGATCGCGGCGGCGAACTCGCGCGCCGGAAGCGCGATGTGCTTGGGCTTCTCGCCGTGGCCGTACAGCACGGCGGGCACCTTGCCGGCCCGGCGGGTACGACGGGCACCACCCTTGCCGAACTCGGTACGGGGCTCGGCGCTGATCTTTACCTCGGACACGGGGAAACTCCTGATGCTTCGCTGCGGCGGCTTGTCGTCTGGCGGTGCTGGGGCGAGGGGCTCGCTGGGGCTAGGGTCATGAACGACCGCCCGGAGCACCGCGTCGATGACGGCGCCTCCGTGCGGTGCTTGTCAGCAGCCCGCCGGGCACCCTCGCCGTGGCAACCGCACCAGTCTACCCGAGGGAATTCCCGGCTCTCCGGCAGTCCCCCATATCACCGCCCCGCCGGTTCCGCAGGGCATCGGCCCGGCCGCCGGAAACCCCCCGGCGACCGGACCGCACGCTCAGCTCAGGCCACCGAACAGGGTGGTCACCGAGCCGTCGTCGAAGACCTCCCGGATCGCCCGCGCCAGCAGCGGGGCGATCGACAGTACGGTCAGCTTGTCCAGCTGCTTCTCCGACGGCAGCGGCAGCGTGTTCGTCACCACGACCTCGCTGATCGGGCTGTTCTTCAGCCGCTCCGTCGCCGGATCCGACAGCAGCGCGTGGGTCGAGGCGACCACGATCTCCGCTGCGCCCTGCTCCTTGAGGATGTCCGCCGCCTTGGTGATCGTGCCACCGGTGTCGATCATGTCGTCCACGATCAGGCACACCCGGCCCTCGACCTCACCGACCACCCGGTTCGCCACCACCTGGTTGGGCTTGAGCGGATCGCGGGTCTTGTGGATGAACGCCAGCGGGCAGCCGCCCAGCCGGTCGGTCCAGCGCTCGGCCACGCGTACCCGGCCCGAGTCCGGCGCCACCACAGTCATCGGCCGGCCCGCGTACTTGTGCTCCACGTACTCGGCCAGCACGTCCATCGCGAACAGGTGGTCCACCGGGCCGTCGAAGAAGCCCTGGATCTGCGCGGTGTGCAGGTCCACGGTCAGGATCCGGTTCGCGCCGGCGGTCTTCAGCAGATCCGCGATCAGCCGCGCCGAGATCGGCTCCCGGCCACGGTGCTTCTTGTCCTGCCGCGAGTACGGGTAGAACGGCAGTACCACGGTGATCCGCTTGGCCGAGCCGCGCTTCAGCGCGTCGACCATGATCAGGGTCTCCATGACCCAGGTGTTCACGCCGTGCGTCACGGACTGCACCACGAAGGCGTCCGAACCACGGACCGAATCCTTGTACCGTACGAAGATCTCGCCGTTGGCGAAGTCGTACGCGTCGGCCGGCGTCGGCGCGACGCCGAGCACCTCACCGATCTCCTTGGCCAGCTCCGGAAAACCCCTCCCGGAGAAGAGCATCAGGCTCTTGCGGTTTTCGGCGACGATGCTGCCCATGGGCCCGTCTGCTCCCGTATGTCGGTGGTACCCGGCGGCGGTGGGGCCGGGGACTGTTCGGTTGCAGTATGCCCCCGGTTCAGCGATCCACCCACGGCCCGCCGATCCCCGTGGATTCAGTCACCTTCGCTTGCGGCGCCGCCCGTGTCCGTCGCACCCTCACCGGCCCGCCGCGCCGCCTCCGCGGCGTCCGTACCGGCCCGCTTGCGCAGCACCCAGCCCTCCACGTTGCGCTGCTGACCACGCGCCACCGCCATCGCACCGGGCGGCACGTCGCCGGTGATCACCGAACCCGCGGCGGTGTACGCGCCGTCGCCCACCCGCACCGGCGCCACGAACATGTTGTCCGCTCCGGTACGGGCGTGACTGCCGATGGTGGTGTGGTGCTTGCGTACCCCGTCGTAGTTGACGAAGACGGTGGCCGCGCCGATGTTGCTGTGGTCGCCGATCGTCGCGTCGCCCACGTACGACAGGTGCGGCACCTTCGAGCCGTCACCGATCGACGCCTTCTTGGTCTCCACGAACGTGCCGACCTTCGCCTTGCGGCCCAGCCGCGACTCCGGCCGCAGGTACGCGTACGGGCCGACGCTCGCCTGCGGGCCCACCTCGGCGCCGAGCGCGTGGCTGCGCACGATGCTCGCGCCCGCGCCCACCGCCGTGTCCACGAGCGTGGTGTCCGGGCCGACGAGCGCACCCTCGCCGACCACCGTGGCGCCCTGGAGCTGCGTGTTCTGGTCGATCACCGCGTCCCGCTCGACGGTCACCGTCACGTCGATCCAGGTGGTGTGCGGGTCGAGGATGCTGACCCCGGTACGCATCCAGCCCTCGTTGACCCGGTCCCGCAGCAGCCGGCGCAGCGCGGCCAGCTCGACCCGGTCGTTGCAGCCGAGCGTCTCCACGTGGTCGGTGGCGCAGTGCACCGCCACCGGCTCACCGGCGTCGCGCAGCAGCGCGAAGACGTCGGTCAGGTACTCCTCACCCTGGTCGTTGTCGGTGGAGAGCTTGCCCAGCGCCTCCCGCAGCCGGGCCGCGTCGAACGCGTAGATGCCCGCGTTGATCTCCCGCAGCGCGCGCTGCTGGGGGGTGGCGTCACGCTCCTCGACGATCTGCTCCAGGTGCCCCTGTACGTCCCGCACGATCCGGCCCAGGCCGGTCGGGTCGGGCACCTCGGCGGCCAGCACGGTCGCCGCCGCGGCGGCGTCCTCGTGCGCCTCGACGAGCGCCTGGACCGTCTCCGGCCGCAGCAGCGGCACGTCCCCGTTGATCACCACGACGGTGCCGGTCGCGTCCGGCGCCGCGTCCAGCGCGATGCGGACCGCGTGCCCGGTGCCGAGCTGGCGCTCCTGGAGCACCGGCGTGGCACCCGGGGCGACCTCGGTCAGGTGCTCCCGGACCTGGTCGGCGCCGTGGCCGACCACGACCACGGTGCGGTCCGCGCCGAGCGGACCGGCCGCGGCGAGGACGTGACCGAGGAGGGTACGGCCGAGCAGCGGGTGCAGCACCTTGGGCAGGGACGACTTCATCCGCTTGCCCTCACCGGCGGCGAGCACGACAACGGTGCGGAGGTGGGGCTGGGACACGACGTGGCTCCCGTCGGGACGGCGACAGTCTCGCGGTCATGCTAACCACGCGGCTCGCCACAATTCGCATCCGGCCGCACAAACGCCGTTCGCCCGAGAGCGATCCGACGAATGAGCTGGGGTGCCTGGATTCGAACCAGGAGCTCAAGGCTCCAAAGGCCTGCGGGTTGCCGTTACCCCACACCCCATCGCCATGTCAAGACCTACGGAGCAGCGTCTTCCCCTTGCGCTTCGCCCGCGATCCGGAACAGCTCGGCGATCATACCTTCGATCCGCCAGTAGAGCTCACGACTGCGGGGCACGGTGATCACGAGGCAGCCGTGATAGGTGTCGCCAGTGTTCCGCCGTACCGTCGTCGGGTTGTGCCGCTTGAGCACCGTGCGGCGAAACCTCTCCGCGGGCAGCCGCAGCCGCGCCACCCACCAGCGCACAGCGGCCTCGGCGTCCGCCGACTCGTGGATGCTCACGCGATAGGTCGGCACCGTCCGGTCCACGCCGCAGACCTCCAGGAATCGGAGGAACAGGGCCAGCAACCCCGGATCGGTGTTGACGAACTGGATTGTCACCGCCCGGCGCCAGGGCTTGGACTTGGCTCCCTCGCACCAGTAGATCGCCGCGCCCAGCATCAGCAGATCCCGCTCGCCGAGATCGCCCACCACACCGGCGGCTCGTGCCCGCTCCGCTGCCTGCTCCGCGTCGCGCGCCTCCCGGTACGCGCTCCAGCGCGCCTCCGTCATCGTTTGCGAGTGCGCGCGGCGCCGCTGCGCGGCCGCGTCGTCCGGGTCCAGCGGCAGGTGCCGCACCCACTGGTACGCGGTCGACTTCGCGACCCCGAGCTGCGCCGCGATCTGGTTGACCGACCGGCCCGCCGCGCGCAGCCGCAGGGCCTCGGCACGGGTGTCGTCCCGGGCGCGTGGCCGGCGGGTCCACTCCGGCGGCGGGATGCCGCGCAGCAGCGCGTACACCCGGTCGCGGCCGATGCCCAGGCGGGCCCGGATCTCGGCGACGGAGAGCTGCTCGTCCATGCGCAGGCGCCGCGCCTCAGCGGCGAGTGGGTCGGTCACCGACGCAGATTAGAACAGGCGTACGACAGCGGCCGGTCTGACCAAGAGCGTCGCGCCTGGCAGGATGGACGGGTGACCGACGTTTCCGGCAGCGACCGCGCCCGGCGGCGGCCCGTGCCGGCGGCGAAGCCCTCCCGGGTACGGATGTCCGCGACGCAGCGGCGCGAGCAGTTGATCTCGATCGCCCGGCAGATCTTCGCCGAGAAGGGCTTCGACGCGACCTCGATCGAGGAGGTGGCGGCGCGCGCCAAGGTCTCCAAGCCGGTGGTCTACGAGCACTTCGGCGGCAAGGAGGGGCTCTACGCGGTGGTGGTGGACCGGGAGGTCCGCGCTCTGCTGGACCGGATCACCACGGCGTTGACGGCAGGCAACCCGCGGGAGCTGCTGGAGCAGGCCGCGCTGACGCTGCTGACCTACATCGAGGAGGAGACCAGCGGGTTCCGGGTGCTGGTCCGTGAGTCGCCGCTGATGTCGGCGACGGGCAACTTCAGCAGCGTGATGAACGACGTGGCGCACCAGGTGGAGCACATCCTGGCGGGCGAGTTCTCCATCCGGGGGTACGACCCGAAGCTGGCGGAGCTGTACTCCCAGGCGCTGGTGGGCATGGTGGCGCTGACCGGCCGCTGGTGGCTGGAGGTGCGCAAGCCGCGCAAGGAGACGGTGGCGGCGCACCTGGTGAACCTGGCCTGGAACGGGTTGTCGCACCTGGAGTCGAAACCCGGGCCGATCCCCCGCGGCTGACGCCGGGTCAGCACGACAGCCGCGTCAGCGCTCACCGATCGGGTGGTACCGGCGCTGCCGCTCCTCCTCGGCGTGCTCGGCGGTGCCGACCTTGTCGTAGAGGCCGGTGGCGAGCAGGACCAGCCCGAACAGCAGCGACACGATGACCGTCGACATGGAGAAGTTCAGGAAGTTCGCCGGGGTCTGCAGCACCGACATCATGAGGATGCCGGTGACCAGGAAGACCACGCCGGCGGTGAGGTTCATGTAGTGGCCGAGGTTGTCGCGGCGGGACGCCCCGACCAGCAGGACCGCGCCGAACACCACGGAGACCAGCGAGAAGGCCAGGTTGGTGCGCAGGCCGAGCGCCCAGTCGCTGTCCCGGCCGAACAGTCCTTCGCCCCAGGTCTGGAAGACGCCGAAGACGCCGAAGACCAGGATGTAGAGGCCGATGAGCCCGGACAGCACCCGGTAGAGCGGCCGCGCGGGGTGGTTCACCGGGAAGTGCGCCATGATGCCCTCCAGCCGTGTGACTGATTCGGGGCAATTGTCGCTTGGGATGTCCGTCGGCGTCCGGAAAACACCGAAGGCCCGGCGCAGCGCGCCGGGCCTTCGGTACGAGACGGGATCAGAGCACCAGGCGGGCCTTCTGCCAGGCCTCGTGCTCGTCGTCGGAGCCGACCTTGCCGTACATGCCGACCATCAGGAGCACCAGCGACAGGGTCAGGACCACGACGTCGGTCATGATCGAGAAGTTGAAGATGTTGGCGTCGGTCTGCAGGAACGCCAGCGCGGCCAGGCCGATCACCATCAGCGTGTAGGCCAGCCACTGGTTGATCGCCACGTCGAGGTTGCGGCCGATCGCGGTGCCGACCAGGATCACGACGCCGAACAGCACCGACAGCAGCGAGAACGCCATGTTGGTGCCCTGGCCGAGGACCTTCGTGTCGTCCTGGGCGAGGAAGTCGTTGCCGGCGCTGGCGATGACGCCGAGGCCGCCGAAGACGACGAAGTACAGACCAACGATCCCGCCGATCGCCCGGTAGATCGGCCGCGCGGGGTGGTTGACGGGGGTGTGGGCCATCTCTGCGTCTCCAAAAGACCGTTCGGACGAGGGTTCCACGGGTGATTGTCCCGTACGCCGGTCAGTGACGCCGCACACCCCCCACCCCGGCGGCAGGTCAGCCGCCCGGGAGCTCCTCGGCGAGGGCCAGCCAGGTCTCCTCGGTGCGGTCCCGCTCGGCTCGTACCTCCTTGAGCTGGGCGTCCAGCTCGGCGACCCGGGCGTAGTCGGTGGCGTTCGCGGCGAGCTGCTCGTGCAGGCCCGCCTCCTTCTGTTCGAGCTTGGCGATCTGCCGTTCCAGCCGGTTCAGTTCCTTCTTCGCGACGCGTACCTCGGCCGCTGACATGCCCTCGCGCGCCGGCGCCGCCGTGGCCGGGGTGAGGTCGGCGGGCGCCGGGCCGCCGGCCGCGGCGGCGCGCGCGAGGTATTCGTCGACGCCGCCGGGCAGGTGCACCAGCCGGCCGTCACCGAACATGCCGTACGCGACGTCGGTGACCCGCTCGATCAGGTAGCGGTCGTGGCTGGCCACGACGATCGTGCCGGGCCACGAGTCGAGCAGATCCTCCAGCGCGGCGAGCGTGTCGGTGTCCAGGTCGTTCGTGGGCTCGTCGAGCAGCAGCACGTTGGGTTCCCCGGCGAGCAGCCGCAGCATCTGGAGGCGGCGGCGCTCACCGCCGGACAGGTCGCCCACCGGGGTCCAGAGCCGCTTGTCGTCGAAGCCGAAGATCTCGGCGAGCTGGGCGGCGCTGATCTCCCGGTCGCCGAACTGCACACGCCGGGCCACCTCCTCGACGGCTTCCAGCACGCGCAGGTGGCCGGGGAGTTCGGCGAGTTCCTGGGACAGGAACGCGGGCCGGACGGTCTGCCCGGCGGCGAAGCGCCCGCCGTCGGGGCCGGTCACCCCGGCGAGCATCCGCAGCAGCGTGGTCTTGCCGGCGCCGTTGCGGCCGAGGATGGCGACCCGGTCGCCGGGACCGACCTGCCAGGTGGTGTCGTGCAGGATCTCCTTCGGGCCGGCGTGCAGCCGGACGTGTTCGAGGTCGTACACCTGCTTGCCGAGCCGGGCGGTGGCGAGCCGTTGCAGCGACATGGTGTCGCGGGGTTCCGGCACGTCGGCGATGAGCGCGTTCGCGGCGTCGATGCGGAACTTGGGCTTGGAGGTGCGTGCGGGAGCGCCCCGGCGCAGCCAGGCGATCTCCTTGCGGAGCAGGTTCTGGCGGCGGGCCTCGGTGGCGGCGGCGACGCGTTGCCGTTCGACGCGGGCGAGCGTCCACGCGGCGAAGCCGCCCTCGTACGCCCGGACGGTCTGGTCGGCGACCTCCCAGGTGGTGGTGCAGACGGCGTCGAGGAACCAGCGGTCGTGGGTGACCACGACGAGCGCGCCCTTGCGGGTGACGAGGTGCCGGGCCAGCCAGTCGACGCCGCCGACGTCGAGGTGGTTGGTGGGCTCGTCGAGGACGAGCAGGTCGGCGTCGCGGACCAGCAGCGCGGCGAGCGCGACGCGGCGGCGTTCCCCGCCGGACATCGGGCCGACCGGCGTGTCCAGGCCGAGGTGGGGCATGCCGAGGCCGTCGAGGATGGCGCGCACGCCCGCGTCGCCGGCCCACTCGTGCTCGGCGCCCATGCTCTCGCCGAGCCAGGCGGTGCCGAGCACGACGTCCCGCACGGTGAGGTCGGGGGCCAGGTCCAGGCGCTGCGGCAGCCAGGCCACCCGCAGGTCGCGGCGGTGGGTGACGCGGCCGTCGTCGGGTTCCTCGGTGCGGGTGAGCAGCCGCAGCAGCGTCGACTTGCCGGCGCCGTTGAGGCCGACCACACCGACCCGGTCGGCGTCGTCGAGGCCGAGCGAGACGTCGGTGAGCAGCGGCCCCGCGGCGCCGTACCCCTTGGACACCCGGTCCAGGTTGACGATGTTGGCCACTGACCCACCCTTCATGACTCAGGCGTCCCGGGGGCCCGGGACGCCTGAGTCAAGGGTACGGGTCGTCAGACCACGCGGGCGCCGGCGACCGGGCCGTGCGCGACGCGGGCCTCCCGGCACACCCCGGCGGCGGTGATCTCGGCGGCGATCCGGACCGCGTCTGCTTCACCGGTGGCGAGGAAGACGCAGGTGGGCCCGGAGCCGGAGACGATGCCGGCGAGCGCGCCCGCGGCCTCGCCCGCCTTGAGCGTCTCGGCCAGCGACGGGCGCATGGTCAGCGCGGCGTCCTGGAGGTCGTTGCCGAGCGTGGCGGCGAGCACCCGCGGGTCGCGCTGGCGCAGCGCGGCGAGCAGCGCGTCGGTGCTGCCCAGGGGCGTGCCGGCGGCTCCGGCGTCGCGCAGCCGGTCCAGTTCCCGGTACGCGGCCGGGGTGGACAGGCCGCCGTCGGCGATCGCCACCACCCAGTGCCAGGACGTGGGGCGGGCCAGCACCGGGCTGACCGCCTCGCCCCGGCCGGTGCCGAGCGCGGTGCCGCCGTGGATCAGGAACGGCACGTCGGAGCCGAGGTCGGCGGCGATGCCGGCCAGCTCGTCGCGGGACAGCCCGGTGCCCCAGAGCGTGTCGCAGGCGACCAGTGCGGCGGCGGCGTCGGCGCTGCCGCCGGCCAGCCCACCGGCGAGCGGGATCTGCTTGCGCAGGTGCAGCCGGGCGTGCGGGGCGACGCCCGCGTAACCGGCGAGCGCGTGCGCGGCGCGCAGCGCCAGGTTGGTGTCGTCCAGCGCCAGCTCCCCGGCGCCCTCGCCCTCCATGGTGAGGGTGAGCGTGTCGCCGCGACGGGCGGTCAGCTCGTCGTAGATGGAGATCGCGTGGTAGACGGTGTTCAGCTCGTGGTAGCCGTCCCGCCGCAGCGGTCCGACCCCGAGGTGCAGGTTGACCTTGGCGGGCACCCGCACCTTGACCGGGCCGCTGGCCCCGCGCCGCTGCCCGTCCTCGTCCCCCGGTCGCCATGCCTCGGTCACCGGCTGGACTCCACCGGACGTGGGCGGATGTCGAACGGCTTCGGCACGGTCAGCTCCTCGGCGAGGGGTCGGGCAACGGCGCCAGCCTACTGCTCGCCGCCGGGGGCGTCCGGGGCCGACGCGGCGATGGCGGCGAACTGCTCGACGGTGAGCGATTCGCCCCGCGCGGACGGGTCCACGCCGGCGGCGGTGAGCGCCGCGGCTGCTCGGTCCGCGCCACCGGCCCAGCCGGCCAGGGCGGCGCGCAGCGTCTTGCGGCGCTGCGCGAACGCGGCGTCGACGACGGCGAAGACGGCCTTCCGGGGTACCTCCGGACGGGGCGGCTCGCGTCTGGTGAACGCGACCAGGCCGGAGTCGACGTTCGGCACCGGCCAGAACACGTTCGGCGGGACCTTCCCCGCGGCGCGCGAACGGGCGTACCAGGCGAGTTTGACCGACGGGATGCCGTACACCTTGGAGCCGGGACCGGCGACGAGCCGGTCGGCGACCTCCTTCTGCACCATCACCAGGCCGTGGCGCAGCGTGGGCAGTTCGGCGAGCAGGTGCAGCACGACCGGCACGGCGACGTTGTAGGGCAGGTTCGCCACCAGGGCGGTGGGCGCCGGGCCGGCCAGGTCGGCGGCGGTGACCCGCAGCGCGTCGGCCGGGTGGACGGTGAGCCGCTCGGCTGCCGTCCCGGCGAAGCGGGCGGCGGTCTCCGGCAGCGCGGCGGCGAGCACCGGGTCGAGTTCCACAGCGTGTACGTGCGCGGCGACCGGGAGCAGGGCGAGCGTGAGCGAGCCGAGGCCGGGGCCGACCTCCAGCGCCACGTCGTCGGGGGTCAGCCCGGCGGTGGTGACGATCCGGCGCACGGTGTTGGGGTCGTGCACGAAGTTCTGGCCGAGCTTCTTGGTCGGCGTGACGCCGAGGCGCGCGGCGAGTTCCCGGATCTCCGCCGGGCCGAGGAGTCCGGTCACGCCCCGTAGCGTAAGCGCCCCCGCCCGCGGGGAAGGAA